>VBJK01000465.1:0-8496 GCA_005879655.1 Chloroflexota bacterium
GGCATCATTCGTCTTAGTCGCTGCCTCTTTTAGCAACTGTGCACCCATATTTTCAAATGGATCAGGCAATTCAATCTCGCGTGCGATCGTCACGCCATCGTTCGTAATTGTGGGGGCACCGAACTTTTTGTCCAGTACAACATTGCGGCCCTTTGGACCAAGTGTCACCTTTACGGCATCGGCGAGCACATCCATCCCCTTCTTCAGGGAGTGGCGTGCTTTCTCATCAAACTGTAAACGTTTTGCCACGTAACTTACTCCTACGTTCATTGGCGGTCGTTAGAGATCGCCACTACAAGTCTTACTCCACAACACCCATTATGTCGCTCTCGCGGAGGATTAAATATTCTTCACCGTCGAGCTTAACTTCGGTTCCTGCATACTTCGCAAACAGCACCCTATCTCCAACTTTCATTTCAAGAGTGGTGCGTTTGCCATTATCGAGTACTTTGCCAGAACCAATGGCCAGCACTTCGCCTTCTTGCGGCTTCTCTTTTGCTGTATCCGGCAAGACAATACCGCTCTTCGTGACAGCTTCACGAGCCAGCGCTTTGACAACCAAACGATCACCGAGCGGTTGAAGCTTAACTCTCACTGTTGGCATGCTTATTCCTCCCTATGTCTGTTTTTATATAAGACCCATGGGACTGTACCTGAGTATTAGCACTCTCATGCGTAGATTGCTTATCTGGCCTATATAATACACCATAGTTGCCCAATATGCAAGAGTATGAGAGAATTTCGGGTTCATAGCAAGGAAGGTAGCTATAATGAGAGGCAATTCAGCAGTAGCAACATGCCCACAAATTATGTTATACTTCAAATAATATGAAGCCGCGTCAGGTATTCTTAGCTATGTGTGTCATGCATATCTGTGTTGACGAGTGTCTTTCTTTAATAGAGTACATATGTATGATGACTGTTGAAACAAACGCATGAAAGAACAACATAACCCTACCACTGAGCAGCATGTTGATAAAAAACGCCATGAGCCGACGAGTAGCAACCGGGACGGCCAGGTCGGGCAATCCTTTGGCAATTATGACCTCGTGCGTCGTATTGATGTTGGTGGTATGGGTGAGGTGTACCTGGCATGCCAGCGTACGGCCTTTGGACGCCAGGTGGCCGTCAAGATTATTCGCTCTGATCTGGTGCACGATGTGGTGACACGCCAACGTTTCTTACGCGAAGCTGAGGTGAGTGCGCATCTCAAACACGAGCATATCCTCCCACTAGTGGAATTTGGTGAGGAGCAAGGGAGGCTCTTCCTTGTCACTCCTTATATTGAGGGCGGCACACTGGCACGTCGCCTCCAAAAGGGTCCGCTCTCACTCTCTGAGGTGCATCAGCTATTCACAGCCCTGGCGCAGGCCGTTGCTTATATTCACCGGCGCGGCGTGATCCATCGCGATCTCAAGCCCAGCAATGTCCTGCTCGATCAGGAGGAGGGGAGCCAGCAGACGTATGTGCGCTTGATTGATTTTGGCATTGCATCTTTACAAGGCTCTGCCGCCAGTCCTCCGCTCACTGCCGCTAAAACTGAGGTAGGAACGGTTGCTTACATGGCTCCCGAACGTCTCGATGGTGTGGCTGCGATCAGCAATGACATTTACTCATTGGGCATTATCCTTTATCAGATGCTGACAGGTCATATTCCCTCAAAAGAGAAGGCATTCGCCGCACCAGCTCCCTTTGATACGATCATACGCCGTTGCTTGGCCGCTAATCCGTCGCTACGTTTCGCTAGCGCTGAAGAATTGCTCAAGGACTTCGAGCAGGCGTATCAGCCCTCGTATAGCACTGCCCAGACCGTACGACAACAGCCTTCTGTAGTTGAGCTTTCCCCCATCCGTCCTGCTGTGCCAAGAAACGAAGAGGAACCCTTGGAGAACGAAGAGTTTACCATCCGACGCTTGACTGCGTCACAACCGATGAGGTATATCGCACGCGAGAGTAGCAGAGTACTGTACCGTACCGGAGAGATACCGGTGGTTGGCCCTGACGCTTCAGTCCCGGTCCCAAATTTTGTGGGAGGAGACTATGATGCTCCTACCAGTACGTTCGATCCCATGCGTGGCACTGGCCAACACCAACAGATCGACGATGAATCATCTCCCAAAAGAAAGTCCTCACGCCGTCCTAAGACGCGCAAGCCATCATTGGTGGTCCTGCTCGCACTTTCCATCCTTATTCTTGCGGTGATCATCGCAGGCCTGAGTTTGGCCGTCTACCAGACCTCTATTGCCTCAAACATCACAGTGAGGCCGCAGGTACAGACAATCAGTAAAGTGTATACCATTAAAGCACAACCTGGTCTGACATCAGCGAATGTGGCTAGAGCTGCCATCCCTATCAATGTAATGCAAGAAACGGACACGGCTGGGGACACAGCCCCGACTACTGGTAAGCCAATCCTGTGTTTTCTTCCTATCAATTGTCCTAAAATAGTCTCTGCTGATGATATTAGTAGGCTGGTTGCCAAGGAACATCAGCAGTTGAAAGAAAAACTGACACAGAAGCTTAACCAGGAACTGCAACAGAAGAAGGCAAGCAGCGCAGGCGATATTAGCTGTGTTGATACTGGCGGCACATCTAACCCACAGGAGGGTGCACAGAGCGATAGTGTTACAGTCACGCTTACAGAACAATGTTCAGCAAAGTTTTATCTCACTAGCGATGCGCTTGGCTTGGCTTCTAATCTGTTGCAGAAAGATGTGCCTGCACATTTTCAATTGCTCAAACAACACACCACCATTGGTCAGCCTGTTGTGGTACGTGGTACCGATGCCAATGGGGCTGTTAGTTTGCTAGTACCTGTCGCGGGGGTCGCGCAATATCAGTTCTCTGATACAGACCTGCAAAATATGCAGAATCATATCAAAGGGATGAAGAAAAAGGATGCCATGGCGTTCATCGCACAACAGACGGGGGTCGATCCAGAGGGCATTGAGGTCGCGATCACTTATGGTGGAGATACGCTACCCAATGATCTAAATCAGATCCATGTGAGTTCTAGCCAGCCCCTGAGTATACCGACGCCACTGCTTCCGCCAGTACCGAGGGGATGACTTTTGGCCTACTCTATAATAATGGGATGACTGCTTTTCTAAGAGTCTTCTTCTTCAATTTGTTCTTGTTTGGCGTCCTTCCAGAGCGTTTTCACAACGTGCGTGGTCACTTCGTAGCTGAAGCCGCGCCGTTGCAGAAATGAGCCAAGGCGGCGATAGAAGGTGGCATAGTCCATCGCTGGTTGTCGTAATAGGGAGCGCGCTTTTTTCTGTGCTGCGCTCAGCGCCTTTTCTTCATCCCGTTCATCATCAACCAATTCCTCAATGAGCGAACTACCTACCCCCTTCATACGCAGTTCGTGCTTGAGCGCTTGAGCGCCTTTGGGGTTAAACTGTTCACGCGTCTCTACCCAGAAGGTGGCGAAGTTGCGATCATTAACGAGGTCCATTTGCTCCAGCCGCTCAATCACTGCATCAATTAATGTGGGTGGCGTACTCTTGCCACGTAGATAGTTCCGTACCTCCTGGCGGCTACGCGGACGTAAGGAGAGGAAGTTGAGTGCACGTTCGAGTGCTTGTTGTTGTGCTTCTTCCTGATGCAAGCGCTCTAGTTGCTCTGCCGTTAGCTCTTGCCCAATCTTCAGGTTCATCTCTAAGACGATCGTGGCGTGGACAGCCAGCAAGAAGTTGCCATCAACAAAGATGTTGACGCGCTCGGCGTTATTGGTTTGTTGTTGTAAAGAGGTGATGCGCATAAAAACATTATACCACTCGCTTTCTCCTGCCGCCTCTGGCGGTAAAAGAGAAGAAGAGAAGTATTTGGGGACACCCCACACCCCGCCAGGGAGGCTACCGCCCCCTGGACCCCCACTTAAGCAATGGCAAGTTACATACATCTTTTTATCTATTTTATTTACAAGGGGTAATTACAATCTATATAGGGATATTATTTTTGTTTGTAATAGAAAGGGAATAAGACCATTGTATACTCCACCAAATAAGGGTCAACATACATCTTTTGATAATCAATCTGATACTGTGCCTATATTTCGCCAGTATCCGCAAAATCCTCGTCCTTTTGCAGCTGGAAAACTTGGTGACGCGCCAGCAGCGTCTTCAGCGAACGACTCACAACTGCTGATATTAATACTGGGATACATTACTGGCTGGTTCCTTGTTTTTCTGGGCCTAACAAGTAAATTTAGTCCTTTTTACGTCCTGAGTTGCTGTATGTTTTGTGGACTGATCGTCTCGCTACTGATTATGGATTGGCTAGGCTCGATAACGCTCGCCGGGCTGATACAGTGGCAACGGTTAAAGCTCTCTCATCGGTTCTGGCTGGGCTGTGTACTGTTGCTGCTATTTCCTATGATCCCTGGCATCTATCTTGTGCGTTATTGTCTTTTCCATCGCTATCGCTGTATCAGCGTGCATACCGTGCCATATTTCTCCGTGGTACGCGCAAAGATAGGATTGGCGATTGGCGGTCTAATCACTGTCTGTTTAGCCATTGCTTTCATGATAATAAGTAGTTCGACTTCTACCAACCAGATTGAGCCGCTACAAACGACAACAATACAAAATGTCAACTCGATAAGCACTCAAGGTATTCAGGTACCTGATGTTACAGCGACGGAAACTATCCAGCCGCAGACGCCAACACCAGTGGCAATGAGCGCTCAGGAGACGCCAATACCAGTGGCATTTAACATTCTAGAGGACACCTCAACACCAATGGCAATGAGCACTCAGGAGACGCCAACGCCAGTGGCAATTGCACCAGATGAACCCGTTCTAACAGAGCCAACGTTTGCCGCAACGAAGCCAACGCCGGTCAAGACGCTGCCCAAAGCGACCTCTGTACCCTCAGAGCCAATATCCGTCTCAGCAACACCAACCTCCGTGCCACCGACATCAAAGTCAACATCGGTACCACCAAAACGAACCTCCGTACCACCACTATCAAAACCAACGTCGGTACCACCAAAAGCAACATCGGCCTCGTCAGTTCCAACGTCTCTATCGCCAGATACAACGTTGGCATTGCCACAGCCAACGTCAGCCTCATCAGTCCCAACACCTGTATCGTCAGATACAACGTTGGCATCGCCACAGCCAACATCAGTCCCAACACTGGTATCACCAGAAGCAACGCCGGTATCACCAAAAGCAACGTCAGTCCCAACACTGGTATCACCAGAAGCAACGCCGGTATCACCAAAAGCAACATCAGTCCCAACACTGGTATCGCCAAAGCCAACATCAGTCCCAACGCCGGTATCATCGAAACCGACAGCGGTACCATCGGCTCCAACGGCGGTCCCAACGCCGGTATCATCGAAACCAACAGCGGCCCCAACGCCGGTACCATCGGCTCCAGCATCTGAAGTACCGACGTTAACACCTGCACAACACACTGGGGACACAGAGTAATCGAAGGTGCACTAGTAGCATAAGACGAGCGAGGGAGAGTGAGAGAAGCATTATCCCACTATCCTCTTACTGTCCTAATCTAAACTCCAATACTGATGGAGAGGATATAATTAAGAGGAGAACACAGTGATCAACAGCAGGAAGCCCGCTGTTAATCTAGGACAACCAGGTCCTTGAAAGCGGCATGACCTTACGTTGATTACTTGAGAGACTGGTGAGCAATGATGCTACAGTTCTTGCATTGGGCAGGACGTTGGGACTGTCTGCCCGTCCACAAATATAAAAGTAGGATCTATGTAAAATGATTGACAGTGATGACCCCTCGGTATCCATTCGTGTCCGACTACTGGGTCCTTTTCATGTCGAGCGCAGAAGGGAAGATGGGAGCTGGGAAGCCATCAAAAAAACTGCATGGGGGAACGGCTCTGCTCGTGCCCTCTTCAAGCGCTTGCTTGGTGCAGATAACAGAAGGGTAGTAGGCTCTCAACTACTTGCTGAGCTATGGCCGAGTTCTAGCGCTCGTTCGGCTGAGCACTACCTCAGCAATGCGCTAGTGAGGCTCCGTAGAATTTTCCAGTGGGATGAGTTGATCATCGCCTTTACTTCTCACAGCGGAGTGGGCTATCAGTTAGCCGACCAGACGCTGCTATGGTGTGATATTGATGCATGTGAAGCTCTGATTATAGAGGCAGAGCGGCTTGGTCGCGGCTCGGCCCAGGCGTTCTCATTGCTCAAGCAGGCCAGGAGCCTCTTTGACCGGGGCAGTATGTTAGAAGAAGAAAGTGGAGCATGGTCTCTTGCCATCCGTGCCGAAAAAGAGAGGCTAGAGAGCTACTGCCGTATCTGGCTAGCGGAAGCCTATGAAGTCCTGGGCGAGTCCTGGTATGCACGAGCACAGTACCTCCGGCTCTTAGAGCACAATCCCCGCGATGAAGATGTCCTGTGCCGCTTGCTCGGTTTCCTCTATCGACAGGGCAAGAAGCAAGAGGCTCTCTTCTATTATGAGGAAGTAAAGCAATATTTTGACGAGCATGGTCTCTCGCTCTCGAAAACAACCCAAAAGTTGGTTGAGCTTATACAGCAAGAGTATGATCATCTCAATCACGCTAGTGATAGCGCACCTGCTGGTTTGAAGCCAAGCAAGGAGACCTATACGGCCAAGCAAGCAAGCTCCATATCGCGCGTTTTGTATCTAGACCTCGTACGGTTTCAAAGTAATCTTCCCCAGCTCTGGAAGCTCTATTATAACTCAACAGCGCTGGACTTTATCTTTGATATCCAGGCGGCTATTGAGGAAATAAGGGCGCTGGAACAGCAGGTTCGTGGAGGAGCGCTTCAGCGCTTAGTATGGGACCTGCTTTTTAGCTACTATTTGCTTGCAGCTCGCATGGCTCATGATCTGAGAAGTTATTGGATGGCTAATAGCTACCAGAACGAAGCTTTGAACATTGCCAGAAGTATTGATAATTTATCGTTGTGGGCTTTAGCTCTCTCTGAGCGAGGATTTACGCAGTTAATCTGGGGTAGTTTTGGTGATATCGATGCAATAGGAACTTTCCAGCCGAACCCCAAGAGAATTATTGATGCTGCGGCTGATCTGGAAGGGGCGATACCATATGCTCAACCACAACTCAAGGGCCTTGTTACGCTTGACTTAAGTAGGGCCATGGCGATGATGAAGAGGAGCAAGACCGATATCAGCAGGGTGCTTTCTACAGTTGAGGGAGCGGAGCAATGGGTTGATCAGGAACATAAGTCTGACGACCTGTATGCTCGCATTTATCGACCGGGGCAAAATTTTCAGCGTTGGAGATTGTATCTGGGGCAGGCCGTTACGTTTAACATAGTGGGCCATCCCAATAAAGCCGTTGCAGCATTGCAAGCCATCAAGCAGCTGGAAGCTGGCAATGGGCTACCAGCAAATGAAATACGGCGTAATGCGTGGGCAATGATTATAGAGGCTGAAGCTTATATGAGTTTGAAAAGCTTTGATCAGGCTGCAAGTCTGGCCGCAGAGGCTTTGAGAGCCTGCCAGGATATTCAGTCACTAAGTAATATTGCCATTATTAGGGATATCTATAGCCGACTGCGCCAAGGATCAGCGAGTGATCATGCGGCGGTTATTGAGCTAGGCAAGACACTGAAAAAATGACGAGATGATAAATCATAGCATTTTGTCGTCTTTCTATGCTATACTAGAGTAATAAGAAATTATGCTCATGAGGATTGAAATATGAATAAAAAACCCTATTATTCTCTAAGCTTCTTATTACTGCTAGTAGTCCCTCTACTACTATTAGTAATTCTCATAGTTCCCCTCTTCTCGTTAGGCAGCATAGGTCCTTCCGAGCAGCCATCAGAGCCGCCGTCAGGGACAAAAAAGCCTGGCGCGGGGACCCGTCCGCTGGCGCTGGTATATCGTGGTCCGGCAGGGTGTGATGGCTGTTCTGAGGCAGCAGCTGCGTTACTCGCAAGCTCGAAGTGGAATTTTGATGTAGAATATGTTGGTCCGAACGAGAAATTGCAACTTTCGGCGGAGGTCTTGAAGACGGCGACGGTGTATGCGCAGCCCGGCGGCGATGATGATCTTGATAAGACATATGCCATCATGCGGCGTGATGCGCCTCTCATCCGCAATTTCGTCAAATCTGGTGGGCGCTACCTGGGTTTCTGCATGGGGGGGTATCTGGCAGGTGCCTCACCTGGTTTCAAACTGCTACCGGGTGACACGGACGAGTATACGTCATCTCGTAACGCGAGCGTGAAAAGCACTGATGATACAACGGTAAAAGTATATTGGCGAGACCAGCCGCGCACAATATACTTTCAAGATGGGCCTTACTTTACCCTCAAGCCTAATGCAACAGACGTGACAGTGCTCGCGCGATACACGAATGGCAAGATAGCTGCTCTGGTTGTACCTTAAGGGAAAGGGACGGTTGGTGTGGTAGGGCCTCATCCAGAGGCGACAAATGGTTGGTTCCAGGAATATCATATCACCGTTCCAGATGGTCTTAGTCTGGATCTCGGTCACGATTTGATCGATACTGCCATG
>VBJK01000465.1:8503-14626 GCA_005879655.1 Chloroflexota bacterium
CCCCCTGCTGAGTAGTTGAGACAGCCCGCGCGGGAATGCCTCGCCAGTGGCTACCGGATGGGAGACTCTCACCCTTCATGACCAGAGAGAGCGAGTCAAGGGACGCACCATCACCAATCTCGGCATCATATAAGACCACAGAACGCGAACCAACCGAACTGCCCACACCAATTTTAACAGTGGACATCTTCATCACGCGATCCTCAAACAGGTGAGTCTGTAAGGATGTGCCGTGGCCAACGGAGGCATCATCTTCTATCCTCACCAAATCGAACTCGGTCAGGTAAGTGCTTGTGAGCCAGACGCGGCGGCCAATGTGCGCGCCAAAGAGTCTGAGCAGTGGGGCGATCCAGGGCGTTCCTGCAAACAACCCAATGAGCGCGGGTACAGCCACAGACTCGTAGAGGCCAGTAACCAGCTCGCTACGACGTACAAACACACTCCACAGTGGCTCCACGCGTGGGCGATAGCGACCCACAATCAGCCATTTGAGTAGCGCTACCGTCAGTACCGCTGCTAGTCCCATCCCCATGGCGATCAGCGGCGCGAGGAAAACCAGCGTAAGCGGAGAGATGATAAAGGCAATATGCAAGAATGCTTCTAGACCGAGCAACAGGGCTAGACTCAGAAATGTTGCTGGTAGCGTCACGCGGAAGAACTCGATGAAGAGCCGCGAGGCCAGTAAGGTTTTGCTCGGTGTATACATCAAGTTATCCGCAAACTTCTGACTCTCCTGACGCTTGGGCAGGAAGATCGCCGGTGCTCCAAGCCAGGAAGTACCCTGCTCGACTTGCGCAGACGGAGGCACGGAATACACACCGATCAGGCAGTTATCGCCGAGCTTGGTAGAAATGGGTACAAGCGCTCCATTGCCAACGAAGCTGCGATCGCCTATCTCAGCAGGTGCCACAGCAACACAGCCATGGTGGAAGACCGCGGGTGCCACCACCGCGATATCAGCGACAAAGCTCTCATTGCCAATCACCAGCATATCGGGATCAAGATTGCCGACCGTCGATACTTCAGCCCAGCGACCAATACGCGTGCCCAGCATACGCAGGAACGGAATGAGATAGAGTGTGGCATAGAGCGTATTGGTCGCACCCAGGCTCATAGCCATCAATTGATCGATCATCCACTTACGCACACCAAACCCACTGCGTAGAGAGTAGACACCTGGTTGGACCTTCGGCATCACCATGTGCTTGGTAATGACTAGCAGTGTGCAGATACAGAACACGAGTAACGGTCCTGAGACCAGCGTGCTCAATATCCCCCAGAGTAGTCCGAAGCGGATGGTCGTAATTCCCACCAGCAGAATGCTGGGCACTGCCATCAATCCGGCTACCAGCCCCAGAAGGATCGTTGCGGCAACGAAGCCCATGAGTACAGAGATGGGCCAGCGGCGACCATCGGCCTTGGCTGCTATCAGAGAGAGCAATTGCGGAGTTGTCGGCTGACGCTTGGGCGGTGATCCACTCCAGCACTCATTGGTGGCAATGATGTGGTCCTCAGGTACAAGGGTCTGCTCTGCAATCGTGGCATTGCTACCGATCCATGCTCCCGCCCTCACTACAGTATTGGTACCTAAGAACGTCCCCGGACCGATATGAATAGGAGCCAAGCGAAGCCAGCCATCAGCCACCTCGAAGGGCTGCAACTGGGCACCATAGCCTATACTCACGCCCTCACCAATATCGAGAAAGGTCGGCATGCTAAGCTTGCCTGAGGCAATGTGGCAATGGCGGCCTACCTTCGCTCCTAGCAGGCGCAGGTAGAATGGCAGCAATGGCGTTCCTGCAAGGATCAGCCCCATGGGAGATACGGCGAGCAATCCATTATAGAGCCACCAGCGCAGATAGACGGCACCCCACAGTGGATAGAGACCTGGGCGCACGTCTCGCAGGAGCAGACGGCTTGCTAATATGGGGACGACGACACCGGTGATCGCAAAAACCGTCCCTACAATCACCCCTAAGGAGGTGAGTATCCAGGGATTGCCCTTTACCCAGCCATCTATGCCTTGGCGCAGTGCTAGCAAGGGCACGCTGAAGATGAGCGAGAACGCATACATCACTATAAGTTGGATGATGCCAGTTGAGAGGACACGCCAGCTCGAATGCTTAAGTGGCTCAGGTCGCTTGAGCTCACCCGACTTGCGTTGTTCTGGCAGGGTAGCCTGAGCCTCAATGAAGTTGGCCAGTGCACGAATAGTCGGGTTACTATACAGATCACCAATGCTGAGTCCCTGCAAACTGGCTTCTTGGCGCAGTTTGGAGATAACTTGTGCTGCCGCAAGAGAATGTCCTCCCAGGTTGGTGAAGAAATCGTCCTCAACTGAAACTTTCTCACGGCCAAGGACCTGACCCCATACCGCAGCCAGGTCGTGTTCTAGGGCCGTGCTGGGTGGGACGTGTGGGGAGGAGTTAGCACCCAGTCTCGGTCGTACCGGAGGTGGGAGCGCCCCTCGATTCACCTTGTCGGCAGCTAGCAGCGGAAATGCCTCAAGTACCTCGATGAACGATGGCACCATGTATGAGGGAAGCCGACCACGCAGTGTACTATGTAGCCGCTCACGCAGAGCATCAATCTGTGTTTCCGCCAGCGGTGAGCGTAGCGTCAGGTACCCAACAAGATCTTGTGCAATCCCATTCACTTCTAGCGGCTTGACAACTACATTCTCCACGGCCTCATCCTGCCGTATCACCTCCTCAATCTCACCAAGCTCGATGCGATAGCCACGGATCTTCACCTGTGTATCGATGCGCCCAAGATATTCAATATCTCCGGTAGGAGTGAGACGGACAAGGTCGCCTGTGCGATAAAGACGCGGCGCAACCTCGCGGTCATGCCAGATCGGATTGGGAACGAAGCGACTCTCAGTGAGATCAGGACGATTGACGTAGCCGATCGCAACCCCGGGGCCTCCAATGCAGAGTTCGCCACTCTCGCCATGCTCCACCTGACGCAACTCATCGTCGAGAATATAAGCATGATAGGTGGGTAGCGGCATGCCAATGGTAACGGGCTGATTAGGGAACAGCTCGCCCCAAGTTGCCGTGACCGTCGTCTCGGTCGGCCCATAGGTATTGAGCATACGACGCCCGGAACGATACCAGCGACGCACGAGATCAGCCGGGCAGGCCTCGCCGCCAACCATCAAGGCGCGCAAGGATGGTATATCCTGGTCGATCGTAGCCAGCAGCGTGGGCACGCAGTAGAGCACAGTTATCTGGTGCTCGATAAGAAACTCGGTAAGTCCATGACCCAGACGGCGCGAGTCTGTAGGACCAGCCACAAGCGTAGCGCCAGCAATCCAAGTTGGCCAGATCTCCTCGAAGGAGAAGTCAAAAGCGCTGGACATGCCCTGATAGACCCGGTCATAGCGCGTCACACCGTAGATTGCGGTCACTACACGTAGGAAGTTGGCAATATTGGCATGTGAGACGGCAACACCTTTTGGTCGTCCGGTAGTGCCTGATGTGTAGATGATGTAGCACAATGATGAAGGATCAACATGGATGTGAGGGCGTGTCTCCATCTGCGTGTTGAGATCGTCAACGGCGTTATCAAGCTCAAGAACACGACAGGACAGCATACCCGTTTTCTCACGAAAAGCCGATGTAGTCACCATGTCGCACAGTCCAGCATCCTCTGCAATGTATGCTACGCGATCAGCCGGGAAGGAAGGATCAAGCGGAACAAAAGCAGCACCTGCTTTGAGCACGCCCAGCAGGGCAATATAGGTATCAAGTGAGCGTTCCAAGAGAATGCCAATAGGTTGGCTGTTAGCAACGCCACGGCCTCTAAGCAGGTGTGCGAGACGGTTAGCGCGACGATCTAGCTCCAGATAGGTCAGGCGAGAAGATCCACAGATGACGGCAGTCCCGTTGGGCCGCCAATCACACGTCAGCTCAAAATATTCAGGCAGGCGTTCCAGGCGCACCTTTTTGAGCGCTCGCATCATCATAGAAGGCGTTTCGGCAATTTTAAGCGCTCGCATTGCCATAGAAGGCGTTTCGCTTGTTATATCAACCACACGCCGTTTGCTGGTCTCTTTGAGAGCAATAGCAAAGTCGCTAGCTGGCTTGGTGGGCAATTGCAGCTTGGGCACGCTGATCCCTCTATTAGTGACAGCGACATTTGGCTGTTTTATCGTATCTTGCTGTGAAAGCCAAAAACGGTCATCCTCCTCGTCAAGCCGCTTGTGAGAAGGATCGGTATCTGGGGCAGGCTGCATTTTCATCGTCGTTTCATCATCTTGCACTGCAAGAGCAGAGCGTTCGTCGCTGGTATTGTTGCTCCTGCCTGAATCTTTCTGCTTCACAGCTGCAACACGTCGAATATGCACCGTAGCCTCATCTTGCCATGAAAAAGAAGAATGTTCGTCGTTGTCATCCATAGTCATCGCTAAATCTTTCTGCTTTACTATTTGCTAGCAATAGAAATGGGTCGCAAAATCAGTGGAGCAGCAGTGCTCAATGGATGTCCGAACGGCACTGCTTAAAGTATTGCTCCTCAGTCTACGACCCGCTAGGAGTTTTCCCCTGAATTTGTTTGTATATGCTGAGATATTCCTCTTAAAATTTACTAGATACTACTCTTTAAACCCACTCTCATCATTATTAGCGAGATAATGCTTCTAAAGCTCGTTTAAGCTGTGAAGATGATAAACTCATCAGTATAAAGCCATTTAAGAAGCCATTCTCGGTTCAGAATGTATAATATGGGTAAATAAAGAGTCTCATACGTAGCCCTGCATTTGCTGGCTAAAGCAGAAGTACGCTTTGTTATAATTTTCCAAGAGTCTGAACTTATGTCAGGCTCTTCAATATATATATCGCTATCATCCTATCTTTGTCAAGCATTAGGTCAAAATTACCATGAGTTGCTTTATGCGTAGCTTCGCAGATTTGCAGAACTACCAGTTTCAAGGTGAGGGTTCAATCCATATATTTTGTTGATGGAAGAGCCGATCTTTTCTTCAATCAAGCTGTCTTGTCAGCGCTTCAGGCAACTACCAGAAGGTAGTATAGAAGCCATCTGGAAAGGTGAAAATTGATACAGCTACACGAAGTCCCTACCGCGTATAAATATACAAGATTTCGTGGCGCGCCATGGCTAAACGTGACAATGTATAGTACTTATTTGAAGAGTAAGGCTTGCTGGGCAGATGAGGAGGGAGACTTACAAACGTTTGGTAGGGAGCGGATAAGTAGTAATTCATTCAACCGCTCAGGTCGAATGAAAAAACTACCGGAAGTTATGAATAGACAACTTCACTTGACTCGTCAACAAAGTCTGGTAGCATTTCGGCTAATGGGACAGCTTTCTGCTCTATGAGATGATTATTTTCGTCAACAAAAACCAGCTGTGGAACGAGCGAACGGATCTCTTCTTCGTCATAGAGAGCATAGCTGATAATAATCACCACATCGCCCTCTGTATTTAAACGGGCGGCAGCGCCATTTAAACAAATGACCCCAGAGCCACGTGCGCCTGCGATAGTGTATGTCTCTAGTCGTGCACCGTTGGTGACATTGACAACCTGCACCTTCTCATAGGGATAGATATTAGCGGCATCTAGCAGATCCTGATCGATGGTGATACTGCCAATATAGTTCAGATTGGCCTGCGTGACGGTGGCACGATGAATCTTTCCTTTGCACATAGTACGCTGCATAGATGTAATAGTTCCTTTCCAGAATACAACAAACAATAATGGCCCCTCATGCTATCAGCTCCTCGCAACTCTGCAATGGATAGCAAGTAGATGAACAGAAAAGGGGGTAGAGGAGATGGTGAAATTTCCTTCTTATATTATACAACGGCTTACCATCAGGTTTGGACACAGATTAGGTGTAGTGAGCAATCAAGCAACCTATGTGGTAGTTGCTTGCTTCGTCAGTATGGCGAGAAGAGCACGAGCGTATGCTTCAGCAGCGCTCTGTGCATCATACATGCCATCCCCCATCATCAGACGATAGCGGCATTTCCAGCGGCGTGCTGGCCAATGCGCTAACTTAATCAGGGTATATGTTGGTATATGAGCTTCTAGACTTTCACGAAGGGCCACTTCGCTGCAATCCGTAATCCCATAATGAGCGAGTTGGCTTTGTAATG
>VBJK01000466.1 GCA_005879655.1 Chloroflexota bacterium
TCGGCAAAATCTTGCCCGTTGCTACGCTACCACCTACAGACGAGCACAAAGCTGATCCTGTAAAGACAGTTGCAGAGTCGCCAGAACAAGCCAATGAAGAACCGACCTCTGGTACTCTACTACTGACATACAAGCACAAAAACAAATCAGTAAGGACAGTAGCCTGGTCCCCCAATGGCGCATGTATTGCATCAGGTGGCCATGATACCATCATCTATATCTGGGATACGATAACTGGCAAGACCATTTTGACATTACAAGGCCATGCATCTTCTGTGTCCACTATAGCTTGGTCCCCCGATGGGCACTTGCTCGCTTCCGCCAGCCATGACCAGACCGTGCGTGTCTGGGAAGCCACTACTGGACGCTTACTTCACAGTTATCAAGACCATTCAGCATTGATAAATAGCGTTGCATGGTCCCCCGATGGATGCGCGCTCGCTTCCGCCAGTCATGATAAGACTGTACATGTCTGGCAAGCCACTACTGGACGCTTGCTTCACCTCTATCAAGGCCATACAAAAGAGGTGCGAGCTGTCGTCTGGTCTCCTGACGGATGCGTGCTCGCTTCTGCCAGTAACGACAAGACTGTGCACCTCTGGGAGGCTACTACTGGACACTTGCTCTTGCGTTATCAAGATCATGCCAAAGAGGTGCGAGCTGTCGTCTGGTCTCCTGACGGACGCGTGCTCGCTTCCGCCAGCCATGACCAGACAGCACACGTCTGGGAGGCTACGACTGGACGCTCACTCCTCCGCTATACTAATCACTCTGCATCGGTCTCCTGCGTTGCATGGTCCCCTGATGGATATGCGCTCGCTTCGGCTAGTAACGACAAGACTGTGCAAGTTTGGGAGGCTACTACCGGACGCTTGCTTCACAGCTACGAAGGCCATTCCTCATTGATAAACAGCGTTGTATGGTCTCCCGATGGGTGCACGCTCGCTTTGGGAAGCGACGATAAGACCATACAAGTGTGGAAGGCACCGACACAACAGTCGCAGCCTCCTGCTGACGGCCACGTTCCATTGGTCAATACCTCCGCTACGGACGCCCTCACCGCTGGGAGTCAGAGCAAGACAGCGCAAGCGTCAGGGGCCACAGTTGATCTCTTGCAGCCTCGTTCCAACGACCACGCTCCATTAGCGATCGCCTCCGATGAACGCTCACGGGCTGCTGACAGCAAGAGCAAGACTCTACCATCTCAAGATGCCACCGCTGGAACTTCATTCCACCGCTATGATGGCCACTCTGTACAGGTGTCTGCCGTTGCATGGTCCCCCACCAAGGAATGCACGCTCGCTTCTGCCAGCAAAGACAAGACTGTACAAGTTTGGGATACCACTACTGGACACCTGCTTTTGCGCTATGATGGTCATTCTACACCAGTGAACGCCGTTGCATGGTCCCCCGATGGACGCTTGCTTGCTTCGGGTGGTCTGACCGTGCACGTCTGGGATGCTATTACTGGACACCTCGCTTCGGGTGGTCTAGATCAGACGGTGCACGTTTGGGATGCTACTACTGGACGCCAACTCTTCTGCTATAAAAATCATTTTATAACGGTCTATACCGTCGCATGGTCGCCCAATGGACGCCTGCTGGCTTCAGGGAGTCTGGGTAAGACAGTACACATCTGGGAAGCTACTACTGGACGCTTGCTCCAGAGCTATCCAGGTCATTCCGCATCAGTAAATGCCGTTGCGTGGTCCCCTGACGGGTCACTTCTTGCATCAGCCAGCAGTGACAAGACGGTGCACGTCTGGCAAGCTACTACTGGACGCTTGCTTTACCGCTATAGCGGTCACACGCTTTGGGTACCAACTGTCGCATGGTCCCCCGATGGCCACTTACTAGTTTCGGGCAGTTATGACAAGACGGTGCATGTCTGGGAAGCGACCACTGGCCGCTTGCTTCACCGTTATGACAGCCACTCTACAGCGGTCAATGCCGTTGCATGGTCGCCCAATGGCAAGCTGCTTGTTTCGGCTAGCACTGAGGTGCGTATCTGGCAAGCAACATGATATTGGAGGTGTGATTCTCGTTGCCATGGTACTTCTTGTGAGTGATAATAGCTAACGTGCATAATGTTAAATTTTACCTGGTAAATTGTAAAACATCATGTTAAAATATGGTATTATTCACAGCCCTAGCAAGCACAAGAGTACAAAAGCGAGGTTTCTTTCATGAAGCTATTTGAACTCGTGACGAATGGCGGTCCCGGCGCTGGCTCTGAAAGCGTTGACATCTTTCATACGACTGATAGCGGACAGACTTGGAGCAAGATCGCCAGTACTGAGAATCCTGCGAGCGGATTGCCCAGAGGCGGCCTCAAAAGCGGCATCTCCTTTTGCGATGCTATGCATGGCTGGGCTACTGGGGGCGATTACTCCGATACGCCCATAGGCATGCGCGCTAAGCGGGTGTCCAGGGCGCTTCACCCCCTGGCGGGGTTTGGGGAGTCCCCAAATACTTCCTTTCTTCTCTTTTGCCGCAGGAGGCGGCAGGAGAAAGGGAGTGCAGAGGGTTTCCCTCTGCTTAACGCGCATGCCTATGGGCGATTACTCCGATACGCCCTGGTTTTATATGACAAGTGACGGGGGCCACACCTGGCAGAAACAACCCTTGCCCGATTACCCAGGTTACTATGGGACTGCGGCTACGCAAGCACAATATCAAACAACACCTCCGGTCTTCTTCGGCACAACCGGCCTCCTACAATTACAGGCCGTTGGTCAACTCGATCAGGGACCACAGTCCGCCATTCACGGCTTCCTCCTGTACGTCACCCATGATGGCGGTCAGAGCTGGAGTTCGTTCTGGAAAACTACACCCGGCACTCTGACAACTTTCCAGACAGACCTACAGGGCCTGTACATCGCTGACCCACAGCATGCCTGGGCCGTGAGCCGCGACAACGGTACGATGTATGGTACCACCGATGGAGGACAGAGCTGGCACCAGTTGACGCATGTAGGACACGTCACCTCAATGAGTTTTGTGAATAACCAGCAAGGCTGGCTCATCAGCGAGAAGAGCCTCTTGCATACGACCAATGGGGGTCAGACCTAGCCAAATATGACCTATTCTTGCCGAAGGTGAGCAAGATAATAAGCATGTGTGGGCAAAGGTGAGGGGTCTCGATGAGGATACCGCTCATCAGGTGAGTCATCGCATTTGTCTCGTTTGCCAAAGAGCACGGGGCTAGCATCCTCGTGTTTGAACATCTCGGCAATTTCAAGCCGGAGAAAGGCAGATACAGTAAGCGTGCCAATAGTAAACGCTCTTACTGGTTACGTCGTAAAATATTCAGGTACAGTAAATACAAAGCCTAGAACGAAGGAATTATCACCAGCCGCGTGAATCCTAGCAATACGAGCCGTGACTGTGCTCGTTGTGGGGCAAAGGTAGCACGTTATGATGCCGATAAACCAGCGGAAGGGTACACCCTTGGTGCACCGCTTGCCTATTGTCCAAATTGCCAGATGCGGGGGAATGCGGATCGCAACGCGAGCCTCAAAATAGGCAAACGCTTGCTTGCTCGTTATCAACAGACTGATCTCAAGGAAAAGCCTCATGCTCTGCTGCGACGTGCAGGGAGGTCTGTGAAAACAGAAGGTGTTACTCTGTCCCAGGACGCCAAACGCACGAGACGGCCATCTACCAGAAACGCTGCAAGGCACGGATCGAGTAACACGCAGGGCACCGCGCAAGCGGCATTATCTCGGATGGGAGAGAACGCCGCACCTATTCCGGCCCAACTACGGCCCTTCGATGAGTAGTCTCTACGAGACGCATACTCTGAATGCCGACTACGGAGGAGTGGGAGAAGCCCCTTCCCTTCAGGGATGGGAAGTGTGTCACCTATTTCGCAGATTGGGCTGAACTTACTCTGCCGTGTGGAAAGTAGCGCGTATGGCACGATATCTCAATCAACGCTTTGGTGATTACCGGCTGGTGCGTCTGTTGGGACAAGGCGGCTTTGCTGAAGTCTACGGAGCTTTACAGGTGCATCTGGACACAAAAGCGGCCATCAAAATTCTTAACGATTCTTTCACGCCGCAACAACTTGAAGCGTTGCGTGAAGAAGCGCGCATTGTCAGTGAACTCGGAGGGCATCCACATATTGTGCACTTGCTCACCTTTAGTATAGAACGCAACATCCCTTACCTGGTTATGTCTTACGCACCCGGTGGTTCGCTCGATCGGCTGCATCCACGTGGCAAGATCCTCCCGCTGCCAACCGTCGTGACCTACGTCCGTCAGATTGCGGCAGCACTACAATATGCCCACGAGCGCTTCATCATTCACCGCGATATTAAGCCTGCCAACTTTTTGGTGACGCAGGATGGTCGTGTACAGGTGGCGGACTTTGGTATTGCCCTCATGGCACAAAACTCTCAATCGTGGATACAACAGGAGATTGCTGGCACCTGGACCTATATGGCCCCCGAACAATTTCAAGGCCGAGCTGTGCCCGCCAGCGATCAATACGCGCTCGCCATCGTCGTCTACCAATGGCTCTGTGGCGAGCCTCCCTTCGCCGATCAGGACAAGATCTATACTCTGCCGCATCAGCATATGTATATTGCCCCTCCCTCGTTACGTGCACGCAATCCAGCCATCCCAGTTGAGATCGAGCGGGTCTTGCTGAAGGCGCTCGCCAAGAAGCCAGAGGAACGCTATCCAAACATCCAGGAGTTTGCCAGAGCATTGGAACATGCCGCCAATCCTCCAGAGCCACCCACCCCTGGACAACGCCTGGGCGATTATCAACTGACCCGTCGGCTTGGTTCAGGTAGCTTCGCAGAAGTCTATGAGGCCGAACATGTGCATCTGGGTACAAAAGCTGCCATCAAGATCCTTAAAGGCAAGCTTACCGCAGGACAGGTAGAAACCTTGCGCCAGCAAGCTCGCACGATCATCGAGCTAGATCATCCGCATATCGTGCGCATGCACAACTTTAGTGTCGAGCGGACGCTACCCTATCTCGTCACGGCCTATGCCGACGGCGGTTCGCTCACTAGCGCACACCCCCAGGATCAGCCCTTGCCGATGGAAACCATCATCACTTATGTCCGGCAGATCGCCGCAGCTTTGCAATACGCCCACGATCGGCACATCGCTCATCGTGATATCCAGCCTGAGCATCTGCTCCTCGCAAAGGATGGTCGTGTACAGGTTGCGGGCTTCGGTACTATAGCCATGGCCAGCACAACACTGGGGTCTAACGCTCATTGGGTCATCGGCAACTGGCACTACATGGCTCCCGAACAATTCGATGGCAAAGTGACAGCAATGAGCGACCAGTATGCACTCGCCATCGTCGTCTATCACTGGCTGTGCGGCGAACTCCCCTTTACCGGCGAGGGTAGTATTCACTCTGTGCCATATGAGCATCTGACCATGCCACCCCCATCACTGCACGAGAAAATTCCCACGCTCCCACCTGCCATCGAACAGGTCATACTGAAGGCGCTCGCTAAACAAGTGGAGGAGCGCTTCGCTAGCATCCAGGCATTTGCAGATGCCCTGGAACAAGCCTACAAAAAACCACCCATTGGGACGACACTGCTCACCTACGAGCACAAAGGCGGTATCGCAAAAACGGTGGCATGGTCTCCTGACGGCAGACGGATCGCTTCGGGTGGCACTGACACCACCATACGTATCTGGGATGCGACCATCGGGAAGACACTGCTGACATTAAGAGGCCACACATCTTGTGTGGAAGCTGTGGTGTGGTCGCCCGATGGACGCTTACTCGCTTCGGCTAGCGATGACCAGACCGTGCACGTCTGGGAAGCCGCTACTGGACGCTTCCTGCTGCACTATGATGGTCATCCTGATCAGGTCTACACTCTGGCGTGGTCCCCCGATGGGTGCTTACTTGCCTCGGCGGGCTGGGACCAGATGGTGCAGGTGTGGGAAGCCATCAATGGACATCTTCGGCTAGTGGCGATAAGACTGTGCAGGTGTGGGAGGCCACCACTGGACACTTGCTGCATCGCTATGAAGGCCATGCCGAGCGCGTACTAGCTGTAGCATGGTCGCCCAATGGACGTTGGCTCGCCTCGCAGGGGAGCATAGACAAGAAAGTTCAGGTGTGGGAGGCTACGACTGGACAATTATTGCGCTGTTATGAAAGCCAAGCCGAGCGGGTACATGCGCTAGCGTGCTCGCCCCCTGAGCAACTTACTCTGGCCCCACCAAAGCAGACGGGTGAGGACCAGCAGCAGGCCATGGCATGGTCGCCCGATAGGCACTTGCTGGCTTCGGCTAGTTGGGACAAGACGGTGAAGGTATGGGAGGTCGAGAAAGAACGCTTGCTGCAAAGCTACGAAGGCCACCACGACCGGGTGAACGCGCTAGCGTGGTCGCCCAACGGGAACTTGCTTGCCTCTGCGAGTCTGGACAAGACGGTACAGGTATGGGAGGCGCGGACTGCCTGCCTGCTCCACCGCTATCTAGGTCACTACGCAGCAGTACAAGTCGTGGCATGGTCCCCCGATGGTCGTTTACTCGCTTCGGCCAGTGCTGACCAGACGGTACAGGTATGGGAGGCTACAAATGGACATCTGCTACGCCACTATCCAGGCCACAGTGCAACAGTACAAGTCGTGGCGTGGTCTCCTAATGGTCATTTGCTTGCTTCGGCCAGCGCTGACAAGATAGTACAGGTGTGGGAAGCCATGACTGGACGTTTGCTACTGCGCTATACGGGCCACGCTGCACCGCTGGAAACTATCACATGGTCCCCCGATGGCTGCTGGCTCACCTCGACCAGTACGGACAAGATGGTGCACGTCTGGCAAGCGATTACTGGACGCTTACTTCATCGCTATCGAGCTTGCGCTACCTCGACGCAAGCTCTAGCGTGGTCCCCTGATGGACACTCACTCGCCTCTGCCAGTAACAATGGCACTGTGCAGGTGTGGGAGACATCCAGCCCCAACTTGCTCCTGACGTACCGAGGTCATTATGGCACGGTAGACTCTGTAGTCTGGTCGCCGGATAGCAAGCTGATTGTTTCAGCTGGCGCTCAGGTGCATGTCTGGCAGGCAAGCTGATATATGAGAATAATGATATGCACCTGTGCATTTGAGCGGTACCATCGCTCAAATGCACAGGTGCATATCATCACCTTTCGAGCATACTAGCCCTCTTCTAAAGACGCAAAGTACTCAAGCAACAAGCGATGCACAAACATATAGCCACCGCCCACCTTGCGTAGCAAAATGCGCTTAGCAGCATAGTCCAGAAAGCGTGGATAGTTCCAGGGCATCTTCTTGTCCCGCCAGAGCAGCCAGCGCAACACAAAATGCTGAATACAGGCGATGCCGCCTGCACGTAGTGCACTGACCATCCCGATCAGGGGACCAAAAGTCAAACCAAAGGACGCTAACAAGAAGTTTGTCATACCAGAAGGAATGGCAATAAGCAGAGCTGCTCCAACAATAATAGACAGAGTCATGATACCAACCTGTATACTATAACGTGCAGAATGGCGTATGCCTTGATTCGGCGTGGTGAAGTTTTTCTCATCAAGGATATCACTTGAGACTCCACCAGTGAACCCACCAAGTAGAACACCCAACAGTGCAAAAAAAGGCACGCATACCAGCGCAAATTGTAAGAGAGCTAGCAAATTATCGAAAAAGGTACCCTTATTTATCACCCATAAGAGTAATCCCAACAATATTTCTACTAATAACGAATACAGCAAACCTAATGAGAGAAATTTTACGAGATCACGCCCCATATTTGTCCATAGCCAAGCAAGAGTCTCCGTAGGCCGAATGTTTGTCATCTGTATATGAAGTAATCCCTCGATCAGTCCGTACAGTAGTCCACTTGATAGACCTATGAATCCACTTGTAAGGAGAAGCGCATCAGAGAGCGGCATACCATTATCAGGATTCCCATACCACAGGATGAGTCCCTCTGGATATCCAACTAGTAGCCCGATGAGTAATCCATTCAGTACACTTCTTATGATTCTTGTTCGCGCTTGCCGCCACCACCTTCTATATGAAGTAGGCTCGTCGTCCACCTCCTTATAGAGGAAACCATTAACTAAGCCAAGGATTGATCCATTCGCCAACCCTAATATGATAGTTAAACCAATGAGATAGAACAGCTTGTTGGAAAGAGTACTTTTGAGATAACTGTTGTAGGCCAAGAAAGATCTCCAACATGACCCTAGCCCAACCGTACCTAACAAGCCAACGATAAGACCAAAAACTACACGTGGGTAGAGTCGGCGTATCCTCTGTCGCTCTTCTAGCCAGTCTGGTTGCATACGTTCTATATAGAATACTGTCTGATTACGCTGTTTTAACTGTTTGGCGAGCCATGAGAGCCATTGCCTAGCGTCCTGAAAAACATAGTCTTCACCATGCACCAGCATACGCTTCATATAGTGCTCAAAGACCTGTCGTATCCGGTCTACTGAGGAAGTAGCATGTAATACATCTACGATAGGTACATTATAATAGGTCATGGCAAGAACATTGAGCATTAATGGTATATGCGTTAGCTCGCGCAATGAGGGATCTCTATACAGTGCTACGCGTAACGCTTGTAATGGTTCTCCTGCTTGTGTGAGATAGCTATTAACCTGCTGATCACTTAGTGGTTGTATGACGACAGCCTTGCGTAGCAGCACCCGTGTCGTCAGTGCCAAGTAATCTGCGCTACGACTACATACGACGAGCGGTAAAAATCCATGCTCCTTTCTGTAATCATTAATGATCCTGATACAGGAAGTTCGATCTTGGGGAGCCACCTCGTCCAGTCCATCGAGCAAGGGCAGGATCTGGTTTGCATGTACCATTGCTTGCGCACGCTTGCGCGGGACCTGATACTTGCTGTTTAGCTCCTCGATGAGCCAGTCCAGCAGGGGTTGCCGCTTTATTGCCCAAGAGGAAAGGTTGAACACAACGGGTAGCGGAGAGCGCTCATCCTGTTCGGCATGGTCCAGCAAATCGCGGGCTAACTCTAATAAGAGCATTGTCTTACCTGAACCAGGGGCACCCAGAATGAGTAGCTCTCCACCGGCATTGTTGTAGACTTGAGTGATGCGCGTTCCGCTGGGTAGCAGGCGTGGCGCAACATCAGGGATGTGCAGGACCGACTGCCAGGGGTTAGCAACGGCGTCGAATTGTTCTTGCAAGCCTAGTACTATAGAGCCTGTCCATGACAATGATTGCTCTAGCACACCTGTAATCCAGAATGAGTGCACACGGCGCAGCAACCACATGCGATCCTGATTGTGTATGACTGGTGCAGGAGTCTGGTCATCTATTGTGCTAAGGTGGTCAAGGATGCGGCGTATTTCTTGCACGCACTCATCAAAGGCCGCATCAGGATGGGGCCATTCTATCACTGGAAGCAGGTTGGATGGCATACAGGACAACGAAGCCAGCGGGGTTTCTTGCCATGTCACCGGACGAAGCAACAATGGGATGAGACAGGCCTCGCCATGCCGGTGGCAGAGCAGTGCTCGGTTCATCAGCGCAATGCACTCGTCGGAGACAAAAAAATCAGCGCTCAGTAGCAGCACAATGATATTAGCTTGCGCTAAGTGCTCGTTAATTCGTTCGGCGCGAGGCTCTCCGGCCAGGAGACGCAGTTCTGACCAGACTGTTGAACGTCCTGCACGTTCGAGAGTACACAGGTGTGTCTCCCATTGACGAAGATATACCAAATCGCTGGGCGCACAAACAGACATCATCGAGATAGCAGAGCGCTGGGAAGGCATTATGATGGGTGGGGTGAATTGAAGAGACCGCTCCTGTTCACGTTGGCTGCTCCTGAGCCAAGGTTGCTCAGTATCATCAGTATTACCTTGTTCACCCGGCGATAGCATAGAGGAAGTGTGAGCAGGAAGGGAGGCAAACTCATCCTGTGCATGGTGCTCATGAGACCCACTTGGCGAGAGTGGTTGGGTAGCCTGCAAGGCTTCTGCCAGCACTGAGGCAAAGTCGGTGACGCTGACAAAGCGCTGTCGTGGATCTTTGGCCAGCGCTCCAAAAATGGTCTCTTCAACGCCAGCTGGCAACTGCGGAAGGCGCGCACATAGACTGGGTGGAGGCTCATGGAGGTGTTGACTGAATACCGCCATACCTGGGCCAGCAAAGGGTGGCTCTCCACAAAGCCATTGATAGACTATTACGCCGAGCGCATATTGGTCAGAAGCCGGGCACGGTCTGCCTCGGATCTGTTCTGGTGCCATATAGAGGGGTGTTCCAGCTGGATTTTGCGTAGAAAGCGAGTTCAATGTGCGCTGTACCACTGCAATACCAAAGTCACTGAGCACGACCTCGTGCTTTGCATTGAGCAAAATATTCTCCGGTTTTACATCTCTATGAATCACACGCTGCTCATGCGCATAATCTAAGGCAGCGGCTATCTGGTGGACATAGCTGATGATCTTTTCTTCCGGTACCGAACTTCCCCTGGGGTGCACAGAGCCGAGCGCGCCATTGGCAGCATATTCTGTTACGAGATATGGTGTTTGGTCCTGGATGCCAAAATCAATGATGCGTATGATATGCGGATGCTGTAAACGAGCGATGATGCGAGCCTCGCTAAGAAAAACCTGATAGCTCTCTGGCTCCATCTGCACATGGAGCACTTTAATGGCAGCGAGCGTCTCTAAGTGGAGGTGCTCTGCCAGGTAGACGGTGGCAAAGTGCCCCTTGCCGAGTGGACGAAGCACCCGGTAATTCCCAAATTGGTGTCCTATGTAACTGGTCATAATCGGCATTCCTACAGTCAGATATGCAGGTGTGGTGTGTTTCCTGCATCACTACCCTTTTACGCCAAGCTGGCTGAGAAGGGTATATAGAAAGCATGATCCCTAAAAGCTACTCTAACAAGAACTTTATTGGCTTTATCATTACCCCAAAATATGATTTGTACGCGTCTACTTAATCAACAAGAGAGTTAGTCATCTGACTCTTTTAGACATCTATAGTACGTGGGACTCTTCTAAATAGCTCAGCGGAGAAATCCAGTGAATAATCATGAGGAAGAATTTCCATTACATGTATTCTATTAAGGTAGACGACAGAAAGGTAAGAATTTACAATGGCAGATGTAGAATTAACACAGGGTAAATCAGAAGTTGCTGCAAAGGCCAAAGATACAGTGACTGCATCGGGTGAATGCTCGAACGCCGTCTTCGCTCCTGGCAACAAAATCGTCGATCCTGCCTTGTTGGAACGACTACAAGAGACTGAACCCTTGACTCCAACAGATGCAACCAAGTTGGCAGTGTTTCTGAGCGCGTATCCCGGCAATAGATGCCTAACAGAGCATTTGGCCCTGTTTGCTTCGATATCAATCGTCTCTAATCGACGTGTGCAGCAGACACTACAAAAAATTACTTCCCCGCAGACGCTCGTAGCGCTGGAGGACCTTGGGGATTGGGGGTGTGATGATCCAGAGCCGGAAGACTCTTCTCGGTGCCATGCATTGTTCGTCCTTCCTCTGCCATCCAATTTCACTGGGGTACCCAGTTTGGCACTAGTGGTCGAAAGTTCCCCCAGTGATGTGGATGAGAAGGAGATCTCGTACTTTGCTATCGGTGTTAGCCTTAATCCTGCTGATTTATCACTCCCGTCTGACTAACAGAACTGTAGTGATAAGCATAGTTGAATGATCCGTAGAGTTTTTGGTGGGATAGCTCGAATCCTGCTCGAATGAGTCGGGCTTTGTACATCACCAACCGCTATAACCTTGCAATGACTCTATTAAGCAAAGGGGCCATTTGTCCCGGTGGTTTACGCTGGCAGCCAGATGGATGATACATAGGACAAATGGCCCCAACTTGTTCTACGTTCTATGTGGGTGCGAAGATTACTGGGGTCTTCG
>VBJK01000099.1 GCA_005879655.1 Chloroflexota bacterium
CGCCAGGGTTGCGCCACTGGTGAGAGCCAGGATAAAGCGTCGCCAAGTGGTAGGCCACTCTGCATTGCGGGGAAAATGGATACGGCGTACAGCAAGAGCCAGAAAGGTCGTGGCTGGCAGAAATCGCGTTGCCCTGGACAATCCTGATCAACCCATTCCGAGTGATCCGAAAGCCATTGTGTTCCTTTTCATACTCGTTTCAGGGATTGCTCCGCTGGTTGAAGAGTCAGTAAAGCCGCTGGCTGTTGTCGCCATGGTAGGGCGTATTCGTAGTGCAGCTGAGGCGTTTATCCTGGGTATGGCAGCTGGCGTCGGTTTCGACCTTGTAGAGACCATAGGTTATATCAGTTCTGGTTATGACCATTGGCTTAATATCGCGCTCCAGCGGAGTAGCGCCGGATTATTGCACGGCTTTGGGGCTGGTATGGTCGCCCTCGGCTGGTACTACGCTACTCATGCCAACTCGACGGGCAAAATGAATAGGGCACTGGTTACGCTTGGCTGCTGGACATATGCAATACTCCAACACGCCATCTGGAATGGTTCCTTTGGTTTGCAATTATTACCGGCCCCCATTGGACCTTACCTTGACAACGGAACTATTGTATTGGGAACCATCACGGTGCCATCCTTCATGCTGGTCTATATCGTAGAGACGATCTTGATGCTGATCTTCTTCCTCTTTATCACCAAGAAACTGCGTACAAGACCCGCTGAGCCAATCTCACCAGCCATTAATAAGGGCTAGAAGAGCATGATGGAGCAGACCGTTGCAGAGGCATCCCTTCTGCGCTGATCTGCTCCTCGTGTCAGTCCTGCTGTTGGCGTGTTGGAGTGCTAACAAGGTGGGGACTCCACTCGCTTTTCGTCTTGATGCGGTCAAGGTGCTGTTCTTTCCATTGTATGATGAGTTCGTTGGCATGCCTCATTGGTTCGTATCTCGCTTCTCGTTGCTTCGCTTGTTGGGGTTTCGATACCTCACGGGCTTAGTCGAAATGGTGGGTACTCGTCGGTCACTAGAAGGAATGCATAGGCAGCGACCCGGTTCCTCCAACGCAGGACGCCTTCCACAAAATCGAACAGTCCCCTTGGGTAGTGCTCGGTGAATAGAATGGCGAACCACACGATGATCAGTACCACAGCTACGGCAATTTGCAGAAACACCAGCACAATGTAGTGAGGGATAGCCAGGAACCATTTCACGAGAGGAAGCCACCGATTGAGGTCGTTCGCTGCATCTGGATAGGGGTAGTCCAAGTGCACCGACTGATGATCGGTGGTGGACGGGTACTGATCATCCATCAGGGACAGGTAAACAGCAACTCGATTGGCGAAGCGCAACAACTCAAGGTTCCAATCGAACCACCAGCGGGGATATTTCTGCCGGAACAGGATCATCAGTAGCGGACCCCAGAAAAGCACACCGCCAACACCAGCCACAACGATGATAGTCTTGCCATTTGATGACGATTGCCAAGTAGCCCCGGCTATGGTCCCTAGGACGATCAAGATGGGAATGGCTACGAAGATACGGAAAAACGTGGTTAGCCGATTGAGTGCCCGATCCGGGTAGTCAACCGAGAACTGAACCGGATATGACGACTGTTGCATTGCTTCACTCCTTTCAGCATACCATCCGCATATACTTCAGGATGGGTTTGTCACTTCATGTTGTAACACACATACATCACATTCACATCACATTTGTCTGCTCTGGTGTCTCACTATTCGCACTGGTAACTTGATCAGTCGCTTCAACGTATCGTCCCACACTTTTTTCAACAGATACAACCTCCTCACAAAATTACAGCTTGATCCATGGCAATTGTATATTTCTCTATCCCTCTGCAAGTATAACATAGAATCACTGATTTGAATAGGTTGAAAAGGTATATTGATGTATCTATATTTATATAGAGCAGCAAGCTCACCAATAATATGGTGCTATCTCCCATACGCAAAATAGTCAAGCAACAAACGATGGATAAAGCGATAGCCCCCACCCACCTTCTGTCGCAGAACATTGCCAGTAGCTTCATCAAAAAAGCGCACGCAATGAGCGGAAAACACACCAGCTCGCTGGAGGAGGCGGAGGATCGCGTATCGCCAGGCCGCCAGTCCCCCACTCATGATGCATATCAACAGTCCACTATACAAGCCCAGGACCCAACCGTATCTCAATCCCCATTCCTGATGCATATCAACAGTCCACTATACAAGCCCAGGACCCAACCGTATCTCAATCCCCATTCCTGTGTATCATGCCACCCGATTTTCAGCTCTATAGGCGTGAGAGAAACAGGCGCTCAGTCATTTGAAAGCGACCCGCTTCTCGTTATTGAGTAATCAGCTTTGCGCATCCAGGGCGACGAGAGTTTCTTACCTTGCGTAAATGTGGGCAAAATGTAGTGAGTAATAGGTGGCATGCCTATATTGCTCACTGCATTTTGCTGACACCCTCCAAACAACCTGCTGCCACAACTCTAGTCGCACAGAAGGTGCGCATGATATAATTTGTGCTAAACACCCCCTCACAAAGGGCTAATGGTGAGAGGAGTATGGTGAAGCACCTGCCATAGAGGTATCTTCATCCATTGCATATGTTTCGTAAAATTTTGATTGCTAATCGAGGCGAAATTGCACTACGCGTTATTCGCGCATGTCATGAAATGGGGATAGGAAGTGTCATTGCCCATTCAGAAGCCGACCGTGATTCCTTACCTGTACGACTAGCCGACGAGCGTATTTGTATTGGGCCAGGGGCAAGTGGGAAAAGTTATTTAAACATTCCCAATATTATCAGTGCCGCACTCATTTCTAATGCAGAGGCCATTCATCCCGGGTATGGTTTTCTCTCCGAGAACACCAGTTTTGCCGAAATCTGCCATGATGTCAATATTGCTTTCATTGGGCCTTCCGCCCACGTCATGAGTCTGATGGGTGATAAGGTGACAGCACGTGAAACGATGGCCAAGATTGGACTGCCAACCTTACCAGGCACACCTATCCTACGGACACTGCTTGAAGCACAAGAAGCTGCCAGAGAGATAGGGTTTCCACTCATGCTCAAAGCAGTTGCCGGAGGTGGTGGACGAGGTATTCGCCTGATCCAGCATCCAGGCGAATTCGACCGCATCTTCACCGTTGCACAGAACGAGGTGCGCGAGGCATTTCTCGATGATGGCATTTATCTTGAACGCTATCTACCGAAGGCACGCCATATTGAGATTCAAGTATTAGTTGACGAATATGGACACGGCGTGCATCTCGGTGAACGTAATTGTTCCTGCCAGCGACGTAACCAGAAGGTCCTGGAAGAGTCACCCAGTCCTTTACTGCCTCGTGCACTCTGCCACGAAATTGGTATGAAGGCAGTACAGGCGGTAGAGGAGATTGGGTATCGTAATGCAGGAACACTGGAATTTCTTGTAGATGAACGGAACCGTTATTACTTTATGGAAATGAATACACGCCTGCAAGTAGAGCATCCCGTGACAGAACTGGTGACTAGCTTGGACCTCGTAAAGGAACAGATTTGTATCGCAGCAGGCGAACCGTTACGCTTACAGCAAGAAGCTATACAATTCCGAGGACACGCTATTGAGTGTCGTATAACAGCAGAAGATGCGGACGCCGATTTCCGTCCTCAGACGGGTGTGGTAGAACAATATTTACCACCTGGTGGCCCCGGCGTACGCGTTGATAGTCATCTCTTTGCTGGCTACGAGATCCCTCCCCACTACGACTCGTTGCTGGCGAAGCTGGTTGTCTGGGCCGAGACACGCGATGAAGCCATCGCCCGTATGCAACGGGCGCTCGATGAGTTTGTGATAGAGGGCGTGACCACCACTATCCCTTTCCATCAGCGCCTGCTCAAACACAAAGGGTTTATCAAAGGTGACACGTATACACGTTTCATTCAGGATGAAGCCAGCGCACTAGCTATTGGTTGATTATGGGGAAGCTACTCACTGGCGTCCCATTTAGATAGATTAAGGGGAAGATTCGCAATGATTGACTGCATACAGGAGGTGACTTTATGTCTCGTGTAGTTGTGACTGGATTGGGATTGGTTACCTCATTGGGTAACGATCTGGCCTCCAATTGGGAAGCGCTGTGTCAGGGTAAGTCCGGTATCAGCGAAATTACGGCATACGATACCAGCCGCCACCGCGTACACTTCGCGGGCCAGATCAAACATTTTAATCCAAGCTCGTATATGGATCGCAAAGAGGTACGCCGCAATGATCCATATGCGCAACTCGCCGTTGCCACGGCGAAGCAGGCGCTAGCTCATGCAAATTTGCAGATTACTGACGATATCGCTGACGATGTTGGTGTCTATATTGGAAGTGGTATTGGTGGCTTAACCGTCATGCACGACCAATTCAAGACCCTGTTTGACAAAGGGCCAGATCGTATTAGCCCATTTTTTATCAGCATGATTATCATCGACGGTGCACCCGGCATTGTCTCTATTATGACGGGCGCGCGCGGCCCCAACTGGGCAACCGTCTCAGCCTGTGCAACCAGTGGCAACTCGATTGGCGAAGCCTGGGAGACCATTCGTCGTGGAGATGCCAAAGTGATGATTGCCGGTGGAGCAGAGAAAGCGGTCACGCCAGTTGCTATGGCGGCCTTCGACAATATGCATGCCCTCTCGCGCCGCAATGATGATCCGCAAGGAGCTAGCCGCCCCTTCGACGCAACACGCGACGGCTTTGTCATGGGTGAAGGCTCTGGTATGCTGGTGCTGGAAGATCTGGAATTTGCAAAAGCGCGCGGTGCAACCATCTTTGCTGAACTGGTCGGCTATGGTGCTACCAGTGACGCTCACCACATCACAGAGCCAGCACCCGGCGGTATTGGCCTCGTACGTGCCATGCGGATTGCCTTACGTAAAGCCGGACTACGGCCCAACGAGGTCGGATATATTAACGCGCATGGCACTTCTACACCATATAACGATAGTGCAGAGACCGCAGCGATCAAGACCTGTTTCGGGGAACATTCATACCGTCTGGCAGTCAGCTCGACCAAGTCGATGACCGGCCATACACTGGGTGCAGCTGGCGCGATTGAGGCGGTCATCTCCATCATGACCATCTTGAACAATACCATTGTGCCGACTATTAACTTGCGCTATCCCGACCCAAGTTGTGACCTTGACTACGTGCCAAATGAAGCGCGGCACGCAAGCGTCGATGTTGCAATGTCTAATGTCATGGGCTTTGGCGGACACAACACCAGCCTCATTTTTAAACGATATGCAGAGTGAAACCATGAAGAGAGAAAAATCATGGCTGGAGCGTGTCGAAGAGATTATACACGTCCTGGAAGGGAGTTCAGTGGGCGAGCTGGAACTCACGGAGGGCGGTACCGAGATCATTATACGTCGCCAGCCAGGTATGCACTTGGTAGCCAACGTTGCCGAAAGTCCAACGGCAGAGGGACACGCGAACCGGATAGAGAATGGCGTCTCTATTGTTGCACCCCTGACTGGCGTCTACTACGCAGCACCCTCGCCGACAACACCGCCATTTGTCAATGTAGGTGACATGGTGTATGCCGGGCAGGTCGTAGCGTTGGTTGAAGCAATGAAGGTCTTTAACGAGATCAGCAGTGAGGTTTCCGGGCGCGTCATTGCTCTAGTTGCCACCAATGGCAACGTCGTGCAAAAAGGGGAAGTACTCATACGCGTAGAACCATAAAGTAGCAAAGCAAGAAATGCGTGGAGGATGGGTTGTCAGTGTGGAACATCTGGCCAGATATTCTACACTGACAACCCATCCTCCACGCATTTCTCGTGTATTCTCAAAAGCCTGCGCGAAAAATGCGCCTGGGTAGTGGTTGCGGCACCTCTTTCTGTGGTAACGCTGAAACATGTTGCATCAGCGTAAAATTAGGATTGATATCTAGCAGGTGCAAAAAAGCGCCGACAAGCTTCGGGTCAAAACTAGCACCCGAAGCTTGTAAAATACGCTCGCGCGCCGCCTCTTTGGACAGTGGTCCCTTATAGGGGCGATACGAAGTTAACACATCATAGACATCGGCAATGGTCAAAATACGAGCGCTCAGTGGGATGGCCTCGCCCTTCAGACCAGAAGGGTAGCCACGCCCATCCCATGCCTCATGATGATACAGCACTGTCTCAACAAAGAAAGGACGAACATCGCAGCCGATGAGAATGCGTGCACCAATCAACGGATGACGCTGCATCGTGCGACGCTCTTCCTCCGAGAGAGCTGCGGACTTATTTAAGATATCGTTAGCGATCCACGTTTTACCGAGATCATGTACTAACGCTGCTAATGAAAGATCGCGGATCTGATGACTGCTCCATCCCAGGTGACGGGCCAGACGCTGAGCGTATTGCGCTACTCTCCGCGAATGTTCGTAGGTCACAATATCTCGTTCTTGAATGCTTTTAGCGAACGAGAGCAGGATTCTCCTGGTTTCATAATCCTTCTCAGAGTATGTTACTTCCACCACGTTGCTCTCCCACTAGTAGGTGAAATGAGTAACAATAATGAACTTGTTGCTTTCAACCATTCACCTCTCTGCTCATAACCGTGCGCTCATGAGCAGAGAGGTGACGACTTGTTAAGTTTCATTATCATTAAATCCGATGACAAGACCACAATATACGCATATACATAAAACTATCATAAATGCTTTTGTTGCAACCCCTTACGGGGACCTGTTTCTATGAGAACGGCAAGGCTCCACAGGGTTCCCAGGTAAAATGGAGGTCCTGACCGTTTGTCGTATAGCTCACCATGTCACATATTAATATGTAGTTTTTCTTTCTGTCTATGCCAATCAGTGGAAGAGGTACTTTTGTATCATGATGGGAAGATTAGTCGCTCTATCAATAGAACGTTCCCGCACAGGCTTCCGTTTTGCTATTCCCCAGATAGTCCCTCTTTGCGTGCGGATTCGTTTTTAATCTGTCGCTTTTGTGATAGACTCATTTTGACGGTTAATGAGAGAGAATTATGTGGAAATTATATGCTTGAGAAAAACGATGGAGAGATGCGGGTGACAGCCCACACCTCTTATAATAAATAGGGATAAGAAGGACGGTTTGTTGTGGTCTATAATCAACGTGTGTTTGCAATGAAAAATGGAAGTAAGCGACAATGGTAAAGAACACCACAGAAATTAACCAGGAAACTGGACAAAAACACAATCGTGAGGGTGTCATTACAGCAGTATTGACTGCCGATAACCATCTGGGCGATACCGCATATGGTCAACAACCCCGCAAGCGCGAAGCTCGCCAAGAACGGTTGCGCCAGGCATTTGAGCAGGCAGTAGATTTCGCGATAGCTCAGGGGGTAGATCTGTTTATCCAGATAGGCGATTTATTTGATACTACTACACCTGACGAGCGAGACCGCAGTTTTGTTGCCGATCGCTTGGCACAGCTCAAGCAGGCCGGGGTACATACATTCGCCCTCGGTGGGGTTCATGACACGCCTAATAATGAAGCCCAAAAACAACAGGGTAATCTCCTTCCAGCTCCTCAGGTCAATTATGAACGCCTGGGTGTGCTCCACTATTTTCCCCCCATGCCAAACAATAGCCCAGAATTAGAGCCTGTAATCGTTGATATCAAGGGGATGTTGCTTGGTCTATCTGGGTTGGGCGTATTAGCTGGACAAGAAGGAGATCCTCTCGCCCATATGCGTGTTCAGAGCGATATCGAACGTGCTGTTATTAGGGTGTTACTTCTCCATGCACCCATCGCAGGATTGGCTGCTGGTTCATCTCTACTGGATACGCGTGCACAGGTCAGTCTTAATAGTATAGCCAAACAGACTACTTTCCAGTATATTTTTGCTGGCTACCATCATATGTATAATCGCTTTAATGTTGGTCAAACAGAAGTAATTGTAGCTGGGGCGACACAGCATATCGACTTTAATCATCCTGAACAAGTGCCAGGCTTCGTCTTTCTGGGACTTGCTCCTGATGGTCTTCGTTGGTGCGAGCACATCCCCGTCAATTCCTGGTCATTACATCAACTTGTAATTCATACCAGCGAGCTTTGGCCCGCACAAGGAACCGAAGAGCGCTCTCCGACTGACATTATCCTTGAGCGATTGTACGCTCTGTGTAGTGCTGATGCCATGGTCCAGTTGCGTCTGGAAGGAGAAATGACACGCCGCCAGTACCATCAACTCGATTTGAATCAGATTAGACGCTATAGTGAAGAACATTGTTTCGCACTTGCAATTGACGATAGTTCCCTTTCATTGCTGGCTAATGTAGATACAATTTCTCAAGAGGCTGCTGAGCGTCTCTCTCTACGTCAGGAATTGATCACTCTAGCCGACGAGTGGATCAGCGAGGCAAGCGATGAACAAGAAAAGAAAGCGCTTCAGACGACAAAAGAAGAATTATTAGCAGCAATTGACGAGTTAAAAGGAAAAAGGTAGCAGGCATTGGCCAACGGAGTGTTATCCACATGATTATCCTGAAGCATTTAACAGTCGAACGGTTTCGGCTCTTGCGTGAATTGAATCTGCACTTTCCTCAGCGCGGCAGTATTCTGATCCAGGGCCCCAACGAAGCTGGAAAGTCGTCGCTGCTCGAAAGCATTTACTTTGCGCTTTACGGTGAAGCGCTGGCCCCTAGTCGTGGCCGGCGTTCGCTGGATGACTTGATCTCGTATGGGGCGACAAGTGCAGTTGTCACCCTCACGCTTGCTATCGGCGCAAACGATTTGATAGTGACGCGCACTCTTGAGCGGGGCAAGGGTCAGAGTATACGTCTGCTCATACACCGCTTGAGTAGCTCCGAAAAGGAGATTATCACCAATTTAGCAATAGCTAACAAGCGCATTATTGTGGAATTAGGACAGCTGGATGCTGTTACCTTCCGTAGCGCATTCCTCATTGAGCAGAAAGGGCTAGACCGCTTGGAACGCTTATCTGGCGTTGAGCGTGAGGCCGCCACTCGTAAGCTGCTATGCCTGGAAAAGCTGACCCGTCTAACAGAACAATTTCAGGTGACACCTGAAGACGGAAAACAGTTAAAAGAGTGCACTGACCGCTTCCAGCTAGCGGAGATACAGGTGCGCATTCCTGAATTAAGCAAACAACTCGATCAGATTGAGGCTGCGCTTGACGCCGTAAAGCTATGCGAAGAGCTAGACGCCATCCTTGAGCAAGAGAACGAAATCGCTGAACAACAAAAGACCATCGCCCAGATAAAGAACAAACGTCCCGAACTCAAGAGTCGTCAGGGACGTATCCTCCAGCTCGCACGAGCTGATACTACGCTGGCAGCTATCATTGCTGCGTATGATGGTATCGCAGAGGCGCGCCGCGAAATTCCTGAGCTAGAGAAACAGATTGCTGAAATTGAACGCCGCGAACATGAAGAGCTACCAGTGCTCGAAAAACGTGTCGCAGACCTCGCCGAGCTAACACGCTCATTCGGTACCTTGCAACGTATGTCCAATGACCTACTGACTGCGGTTGATGCTATTAAGGAGCTAGAACAGGAACTCAAGCAGCATGATGAGGTGCGCGATGATCTCAAGAGTATAGAAGAGCAGGTTGCACATGCAAAGACGCGTGTTGAAGAGGCTCAGCACGCACTCAAAGATTTAGATGCTCTGCGGCGTGAGGGACGACCACAACTAGAGGCACGACTCCAGCGCATGCGCATACTCTATGACCGCCTCAGAGTCATGCGCCAGTTAGAAGAGCAATATGTCTATCACCTTGCTAGCAAAGAGCAAGCTGAAGAGAATAGTCGGCAACTACATGAGGTTCAAAAAGAGCTAGCCGAGACTGAGAGCGAGATGACCTTAGTTGAGGATGAAGCTCATCAGGCTCAACAACAAGTGGAAGTGCTAGAAAAACGTTGGCGTCAGTTGGGTATACGCCGCCAGATGGAAGAATGGGTACGCCTGAAAGGGCTGGCCCAGGGGCTTGTTCAAGCAGAACAGCATGTAAACCTGGCATATCAGCACCAGGAAAAAATTCGCTTGATGTTGGATGAAGCACGTAACTCGGTAAAAAAATATGGTGCCTTCATTGGTGGTTGCGCAGTAGCTGCCTTTATCTCACTCATTCTAGCTCTGTTTTTTGGCATTGTGGGACACGATGTGCTCCTTACGCTTGTCCTCGTGCTTATCGGTCTTGTTACAATTGGTGGCGCGTGGCTCAACTGGAAGAATTTCTCGAAAGTACGCGAGGATGAGGCCACTACTGATAAACAAATGCAAGATGCTATCAATAGGGTGCGCATGATGGTCGTGGCACGCGAGACTGCCGCTCGCGTTGGTGGTAACAATGACGCTATCACACACAGTGAGCAAGAAATTCGTTCTCTGGGTGGCATGATTCCTCGTTCGCTCGAAGAGGGGCAGGCGTTTTTACAGCAAAATCCTGATCAGGGTGAGAGCCTTGCCAATCTTCAGCAATTGATGAAGGAGAGGCAGGCAGCTGTCAATGCCGCACGCAATCAGGTAAATGTCACCATGGAAGCGGTCGCCGCATTACTCAAGGAACGAGCACAGCTGGATGAGCAACGCAAGAGAGAAAATTGGGATCTGCTCGAAGAAAATCTAGCGAGCGATCAAGCTTCTGTTGAGCGCATGCATCAGGAGATTACTCTGCTCGCTGGGCAAGAGGGCTTGCCAATGCCGACCATTGGTATACAGCTACAAGACAGCGGGGCCTTCGGTGTGTTCTCTCCCGTCAGAAGGATACAAGATGACATAGAAGGCGATAGCCCAGAGCTAGATCTGCTTGTCGAATCTGCTATCAAGACAACTGAGCGCGAGATGGCCACTCTCACCGGTAAATTGGACTTGGTGGCAGACTTGACCAATCAGGTAAAAGTGCACCAGGATGCACTAGATGTTCTGTTAGCACGCCAGCGTGTCATCGAGGAGCGCAATGCTCGCTATCAGACAAGCAATCCGGCCTTGCAGATTGAACGAGCACGAGAGCAACAGATGGCGTTGCGTCAGGCTCTGCAATCCTTACAAGATTCTCTGCGCCAACGTGTCAAGCCTCTAGGTGTTGTCTTCGGCCAGACAGCAATTAGTAATGCTGAGACAGTAGCTCGCAAGCAGTTGGAAGAGCTACAGATACAACTGGGCAACAAGCTTATGCTTCAGGAGAAGCTGTCGAACTACATGACGCAGCGTACCGCCTTGCAAGAATCCCTCTCCGAGCACTACAAACAACTGGCGAAGTTTAGCAATTCGCTGGGGAGCTGGATCGTTCCCCCCAAGCCATTTGCCGAAGACCTGCAAGCCTTGCGTGCCCGTTGCCAGCGAGAGATAGAGGAAGGTAACGAGCTAGCTATTGTAAAGGAGCTAGAGAAGCTACAGGACCAAGAGAGCGCGACAAAACTCAAAATCGAACTGTGCGAACAGGAGATTACTAGCATTCAGGAACGTATTGCCACACTCCTAACACAACGCAATCGTCCTGCAACGAAAGCATACACGCACCCGGATATCGCCGCTGTTTGGCCACTGCTTAATGATTACACAGTTGCTGACCGTGCACACCTCGAAGAGGAACGCTTCCAACGGGAAAAAGAGCTAGTCGAGCTGGAGGAGGAGGAACTGAAGCTCAGCCAGCAATTGCAGATCGGCAACGCTCCTCTGGATCTAGCACAGGAACGGGTGCATCTGGAGAAACTGGAGCGCTCCTATCAGACCAAAAAGCGTGGTAATCAGTTAGCTACGGCGGTCAACGAACGCATAATGCGCAAGATGGTGCCGCGTACCGAGTACTACATGCAGCAGATCCTGCCTCTGCTCACCAGTGGACGTTATCACGATGTCCACCTCACTACCGAGCCAGAGGAAGGCTCGATCAGTGGTGGCCCCTTACAGATCAGCGTGTGGGATGTGGCAGCGGGCGAATACGTCTCGCATTCTGCGCTCTCTGGCGGGGCGGCAGATCAGCTTTCACTGGCATTGCGCTTGGCTTTCACGATCGCATCCCTGCCTCGTGAGCTGGATGCTACTCCAACCTTTGTCATGATGGATGAGCCACTCAGCTCTTTTGATCGCACACGTACCAAAGCGTTGGTCGATGTCTTCACTGGCGAGGTGCTCAGCCAACAATTTGAACAGATCATCCTTATCTCACACAACGGTGCATTTGATCCAGCCATGTTCCCCTATCACGTCTACATGGAGAATGGTATCACCGTTGAGAGCAATCTGCCTGTTGTTATAAACGGTTCCGTTTCCCCCATGAATAGCAACAGGCAGGCAGACAAAGATACGACGCATATACGTATTCCTATTCCAACTATCCCCACAAAGGATAAGAACTCATAATATTGATATTATCAAATTAGTTTGAGCAAGAAGAAAAGCGTGAGGAGCGTAGTTACGCTCCTCACGCTTTTCTTCTTGCTCAAACTAATTTGATAATATTTCTTGTTGAACGTTCGTATTAGCTTATTAAAAGCATTTTTTGTGTTTTATCTTGACTTAGAAGGTCTTTTAATATTATAATATGTAATATAATATAATCTATTAATTACCCGTTTTGAGCTAACAGAGGAAGATAACGCTATCATGAACTGCATCATTGAAGGTGCAACGCTCTCGATCAGGAGGAGCCGATGGTGGCCCTATGTACCCAAACATGATGCCTCTCCTTGCCGTAGCAGATAGGAAGAATATGCGGAAGGGACTACCTTGCAGAACCATACCGACGAGTTTCATACAAAAAATGGAGGAAAACGATGAACATATTGGTATTAGGTGGTGGGTTTGGTGGGATTGTGGCAGCCTACACCTTACGTAACACACTCCTGAGTGAGCATGAGGTGACTCTAGTCAATCAGAGCAGTGACTTCTATCTCAGAGCAGCTTTCCCCACGATGGCCTTTGAAGGTGATATCAGGCCCGAAGATATTCGTCTGCGCTTAGACGAAGTCCTGCCAGTGCGGGGGATCAACTTCAGGAAGGCACGCGTGACGGCGATCCGGCCAGAGAGGAACACAGTAGAGACCAACGATGGCGAGCTACGCTACGACTACCTGATCATTGCTATGGGCACAGATTTCGCCAAAGACAACGTACCCGGTCTCATGGAGTACTGCTACTCGTTATGGACAGTCGATGAGGTGCAACGTTTCTGGAGCAGACTCAGAACCTTCACTGGTGGCTCGGTCGTGACGGGAACTGCGCTGGGCAGTCCTTGCGAGGGGCCTATGTGGGAGGCTACCATGCTTATGGATCGCTTCGCGCGTCAACGAGGTATGCGGGATAGGGTGGAGATCCATCATTTCACACCCAAAGCGCTCGCCTTGCAGCCAGTGGGACCAGCAGGCGTACAATGGGGCAAGGAGACCTTTGCCAAGCTAGGGATACATGTCCATACCTCTGCCGAAGCTGTTCGGGTGACGCCGGATCGCGTTGTATTTCGTGACGGACGAGAAATACGATACGACATTGGGCTTCTTGTAGCTCCGTACATTGGCCATGCAGTTATTGTCCAGGCTGGTCTGGGTGATGAGAATGGCTTCGTTCTGGTGGACTCGAAGATGCGCACGCGTACCTTTCCCAATATTTTTGCTGTTGGCGACTGCGTCTCGGTGCCAGCCAGACCGAAGATGGCGCATAATGCTATGCGTGGCGGGGTGGTGGCTGCCACCAATATTGCGTACGAGATTATGGGGAAACCGGCCTATTGGGAACACCGCAATGAAATCATGTGCGTGATCAATAACGGCGGAGGCAAGGGCACGTACGTAAGGTCAGATGTCCCCTGGGGTGGAAACCTCTCCATCGTGATGGGCGCTCATGCTGATACTCCTGGCCTCACGGCGGAGGAGTCGTACTTTATCAAGAAGGCGTTTGCGGATTACTTTTTGGCAAATGCGGGCAATGTGCGGTTTATCATGTAGGAAACAGATGCGATCACGCAGGAAACCATGCTCGACCAGCACTAGCTGCAACCAAGAGTCCTGACTTGGTCAGTAGAGCAGATCTCCTGCTGTACGTTGAGAAAGCAGGATAGCCGATTATCTCAGACTTGTACTTTTGCGGCTATCCTGCTTTCTCTTAGAAGAGCTGATCTTGCTTGTTAACAGCACTATTTAGCGTTGCGTGCTCGTCCTCAGAATGTACAATAGGATTATCAGAAGTCTCTGCGTCTAAGGATTGAGGAATCTTTCTTGTGCGAGGTTTCTTCACAGGCTGCACATGTTCGGATTCCTCCGTGTGAAGCAGTGCATCTGGGACTATTATACCAGCTAGCGTCTGATGGCTGGCCAGCGGGGGACGCCAAAAATCCAGCAAATACTCAAAAGTCGTCCCCATAGTGATATAATTGCTGGGCCAGCCAAAGATTCCAATATTATTCACAATGTTTGTACGGTCCCAAATGATCGTATTACGCAGTTCGTAACCAACAGAGCGTAGAGCTTCAATAACTGCAATATGGATCGTTATACGTTTATTTTCCCACCACATATCGGGGACATTGATAATACAATGACCTTTTTTCTTCAATAGCGGTAACAAACCGGCAAATAAGTTGGCCATAGCCGTTGCATAATTGTCAAGTTCGAGCGTCCCTAAATCTTCTGGGCGCTGACTATATTGTTCTATTTTCTTGTACTGCTCATTTTTCCGTTCAACGCCACGACGGCTTTTGTTCAATCGTTCCCTATTGAGAAGATTCGCATAAGGGGGTGACGTAACAATACAGGCAATACTCTCTTCGTCTAAATAGTGGGGAATATTTCTAGCGTCATCGAGGATAGGGATTTGTTGCGCGCCTGCAAAGAGTGTCTGTTGCATCAACCTTTCTTGCGTCAGTGCAATGTAATCGGGATGAATGTCGAACCCAACGGCATTTCTATGGCTATCACAAGCTGCAACAAGAGTGGTACCGCTTCCGACGAATGGATCGACAACCAATTCCCCTTGATGTGAAAATAGTTCAATACACTTGCGCGCTAGAGCAATAGGATAGGTAGCAGGATGTTTGTTCTTATCTCGTATATCGCGCCCTTCGTAATAGAATTGCCATACTCCTAATTGGGCTTTGATCCAATCTTTTGCTGTTAGACAGTTGATATGGGAGGGTTCGCACGCACAAGTTCGGTGTGTAGCCATATCTAACCTCTTCAATTGTACCTCCAATGTGATTTGCTCCCAGGGCAATCCCTTGTGCTTGCCCTGCTCGTGGTTGCCCTGGAGGTGGGCAGGGCGACCATCAATGGTCGCCCTGCGGTTATCTAGCGTCACACTAATCGTGTGAACGGAAGATCTTCACACGACGATTTGGCTCCTTGCCGCGACTACGCGAAAGTAGATTGTAGCGTGTCGCCATCTGGTGTTGCAGACGACGAATGTACGCGTTGGCCGGAGGGAGTTCTGCCGTCGTCAGGCCCTTATTGAGCACTTGATGAATAGCGTCCTCAGTCTCCAACATAGCCTGTTTCGTTGGATCATCAAACTCCAGTTGCTGATCACTAAAGGCCTCTTGCTCCTCTTCGGCGGGCATCTCCATGGGCAGATCGAAGATACGAGCCAGCGCCTGTTGCATCTGAACGAGCGTATTATTCTTGAGAATGATGATCGACTTACGATCCTGCTCCGCCTGCTGTAGACGTTCCGGCTGACGGCGATAATAGTTTTTCAACGTAATCACCGCATCGGCCTCGCCCTGATTGTTAGTGACAACGATGGGCACGCGCATCTGTTGCGCCGCATCCTCTAAGCGATCACGATTGACACCGAACGGGTAGACACGTAACGTCTTTAGCACCGCAACAGGAGCCTTCTCCTCCTTCTCCTGATAGGCATTCTCAGCTAGAGCTGTAGCGGTTGCCGTTGCTACAATGGTGGCACGTGGCTCGATAGCGGCAGGTGCCGTACCAGTGGGAGCCAGTGCCCGCAATTGTGGTTGGACCCTGCTGGCAGCTTGTGCTCCATGGCGCACCCGTTCATTGCCGCCGCGCCCGCCTTGAGAACCGACCTGGCGCAATTGGCCCCAGTTACCGCGGTCCTGGCGCTCATTGCGCTCGAACATACTGGTAGTAAAGCCCGGAGTCGAACGAGGGCCACCCAGACCACCAGCGCCCCAGGTTGGCACCTCCATACTACTGCTAGTGACGCGGCGCAACGTCACCTGGCCCGTCTCTTCATCGCGTGTGCGCTCCTCAGCCATCACTGGTTGACCACGGAGCATATTGTCCACAGTATCCGCGACATCGCGATGCACAACAACCTCATCCCAGCTCTGCTGTTCGACCACAACATCGAACGTTGGGGGGGCTTTACGTTCTAGAATACTTTTTTGCGTGTGTCGTCGGCGAGCCTCTTCATCACCGAGCGTCACCGTTTGAATACCACCTACAAGATCTGAGAGTGTGGGATTGACGAGGAGGTTCCCCAGCGCATTGCCGTGAGCCGTCGCAACCAGCTGTACACCGCGTTCAGCGATAGTACGAGCTGCCGCCGCTTCCAACTCGGTACCAATCTCGTCGATGACGATCACCTGCGGCATATGGTTTTCCACCGCCTCAATCATCACAGCATGTTGCTCAGCGGTGCGTGCCACCTGCATGCGGCGTGCACGTCCAATGCCGGGATGAGGGATGTCGCCATCGCCAGCAATCTCATTCGAGGTATCAACCACCACCACACGTTTATTCGCTTCGTCCGCGAGGACACGCGCTATTTCACGAAGCAGGGTGGTTTTTCCCACACCTGGGCGACCAAGAATCAAGATGGATTGGCCCTGTTCAACGATATCACGAATCAGGGCAATACTGCCAAGTACCGCTCGACCAATGCGGCACGTAAGGCCGACGACTTTCCCTTTGCGGTTGCGCATAGCGCTGATACGATGCAACGTACGCTCAATACCAGCGCGATTATCGTCGCCAAATTCGCCGATACGCTCAACCACATACTCCAGGTCAGCGTAAGTCACTGGTTGATTACTCAGGATCACCTCCCCTTCTGGGAACCGGCCCTCGGCGAAGCGCCCAAGGTCCATCACGATCTCCAGCAGTTCCGCTCGGTTCTCAAGCCGACTAACCGCTTCGTGGATGCTGGATGGAAGGGTAGCCAGCAGAGCCTCAAGATCGTCAGTGATCACATGTTGCATAGGCAGTTTTATACCTCTTTAACTTTTTGGCGAGAATTGACCGTCCCCAGGCCCTTCAAGCCATAGACCGCTCGTTGCTCTAGCAGGGGGACAGTGCTTCGCCTCATAGCGCGTAACGCTACGTGCCGCACGAGCAAAACCTTGGTTGAGGTCTGCTCAAATCCACTATTGCGTAGAGCGGTGATAACAAAAGAATCGTACTCGCGCACTAGGCAATAGATGCGCCGTACGTCTGTCTCCTGGAGCCTGCTGATGCCAAAGCGTAGCAGTGGTTCAGCTAGCTCAGCATGTTCCGGGTGGACAATGAGAAAAATGCGGTGCGGCACAGAACCGTGACCCCGGCAGAGCCGCAACCAGGCCCCTAAACGAACGCCAACGTCACATATGTAATTCTCATTCCCCCGTGAGAAGATGGAAGAGAACGACCATGTAGACCCGACGTGGAGTTTAGCATATTCTTCGCTGTTATCAAACAGCTCGGCCATCTGCACACGCTGTGGAGTAACAGCGCGATAGAGCTGATGCAATCCCCATTCGTAGTGGCGATTCCAGCGGCGTAGAGATGGTGGGGCGGGTTCAGTACCAGCTGCGGTTGATCCACACTCGTAGACGTAGGTCAGTTCACGAGCATAGCGCTGGAACCCCATGCGTTGGAACATCTTCAACTCAGGAATCTCGTCCTCAACTTTCGCAAAGAGACGAAGTATGCCATATGTTGCTGCCATCTCCAATGTATATTCAAGGAGGGCCATCAAAATCTCGTCACTGGAAGTTGCGCGGTGTGTCATAGAAGCCAGGTAGGACAGCTCCCAGGCCATATGCGATGGGCGCTCCCACACTTGGGAGAAACCAAGGATGCGCCAATGGTCTTCGCAAATCCAAGTACGTGCGGCAGGATTAAGTGGGAGTAGCTTGCGTAGGATGGATGGCGGAGGCGAGTCAATCTCAACGGGCTCTTGCCAGCACACAAAATTAGCGTAATCGTGTTGCTTGCCACGAGCGCGTTGATCGATAGTGTAGATGATTCCCGGCAAATCTACGAACAGTACCGGTCGTATCATCCAGTGCTCCCGCGTCGTATAGGGGGTACCGTAGCGCCATCCCTACCTTTTGACGCCCTGTACTATGCGGAGAAAGTATTGGTGGAAACGTGTGTCCCCCGACACTTCCGGGTGAAATGCGGTGCCCAGTAAGGTTCCTTCACGGACAGCGACGATGGTCCCATCGTCGAGCGTTGCCAACACCTCCACTGCGGGACCGACTCGTTCAACTAACGGCCCGCGAATGAAGAACGTATGGAATGGCGCTTCTCCTAGTACCGACACCAGTAGATCAGTTTCAAAACTTTCCCGCTGACTACCAAATGCGTTACGACGGACCCGAATATTCATCGTAGCCAACAGAGGTTGACCAGCCAATGCATTATCCGTCTCCTTCGCTAACAATATCAAGCCTGCGCACGTCCCCCAGGTGGGGATTCCCTCCTGAATTTTTTCCCGTAAGCCATGGAGTAAGCCGTACTCTATCATCAGTTTACCGATAGTTGTACTCTCTCTTGCCTCAGCTCCCAATGCTTCCAGCATTGTCAAGTGCGCTGCAAAATCGCCCTGTAATGCTAATACGCCGATACGTGGCTTTGGGTTGCGTCTGTCGAGTTCGTTCTGCCGTTGCATGCTTCTTACCACCCACGGCGCGCCATTAGCTCTTCTTGCGCCAATGTATCCAGGTTAATACCAACCATTGGCTCACCAAGATTGCGTGAGACTTCGGCCAGCATTGCCGGGTCCTGATAGTGTGTTGTCGCACGAACGATCGCCCGCGCGCGTTTCAGCGGATCGCCTGATTTGAAGATGCCTGAGCCAACGAAGATACCTTCGGCACCGAGTCGCATCATCAGAGCTGCATCGGCGGGAGTTGCGACACCGCCAGCGGAGAAGTTCACCACCGGCAGTTTCCCGGCGCGCGCCACTTCACAGACTAACTCGTAGGGTGCACCCAGATTCTTCGCCTCGGTCATCCACTCTTCCTCTGGCAGAACTTGCAAGCGGCGGATACCATCCATCACCGCGCGCATATCGCGTACCGCCTCTACGATATTGCCGGAGCCTGCCTCACCCTTTGTACGCACCATGGCCGCTCCCTCGCCGATACGACGTAGTGCCTCGCCCAGATCGCGTGCCCCACAAACGAAGGGGACCGAGAAAAGGTGCTTGTTCACATGATAATGCTCGTCCGCAGGGGTTAGCACTTCGGACTCGTCGATACAATCTACGCCAATGGCTTGCAAAATTTCTGCTTCAATAAAGTGACCAATGCGACATTTTGCCATAACGGGAATAGTAACGGCTTCTTTAATCTGGATAATTAATTCGGGATCGCTCATACGTGCGACGCCGCCATGGGCGCGAATATCGGCTGGCACACGCTCCAGTGCCATCACCGCGCAAGCCCCGGCGTCCTCTGCGATACGAGCTTGCTCCGCATTGACGACGTCGCAGATCACCCCCCCCTTGAGCATCTCTGGGAAACTGCGTTTAACCTGTATTGTTCCTGTCTGCTTTTGCATGGCTGATGACCCCCCAGCGTGTGAATGGATAGTTTGGATCTCTACTTCTGTATTCAATAGGAGCCAATAACGCGTACCCATAGCCGATTTATCGGCTCCATTGCCGCCAAACCTCCGATGGGCACAAGCTATTGGCTCCTACTGAAATGGTCAAAACCACTTCTTAGCATCATTGTAACATACGAGGTGTCGAAATCCCTACAGCCAATTGCCAGGGGATAGACCAGCCATATGAATTTGGTTGGGGGAGCGATGCTGCGTCTTCTCTTTCGTTAGAGGGTATATGCCTGCGAGAGATGTATCTTGATTTACTTGATGGTAGTGGCGAAAAAGGACTTATGGGCTAGGCTGGATGGGTGTGACAGGCACGTAATTGCACATAGTGCATGCCCTAGGTGAGATGTTGTAAGATAAATATTTTTTTGACACATAGTAATCCCAAAAAAGTGTATGGTGTGCTATAGAAATTTACCGTACTTTGTGTTAGAATTAAAGTCAAGATAGACGATAATGGTGCGCTCAAAAGGAGACCCACTCCAAAGTAAGGGAGTTTACACATGGACACTACTATTGAGACTGTGCACTCATCTCTTGCACAACGCATTGCGAAGGTAAGAAATTGTATGTTTGTTGAAGTAGCAACTGGCGTATCTCCTGCCAATAAAGATCTATTTGTAGCACTTTGCCAGAGCTATGAACAACAGAACGTGGTAATATCTTGTCTTCCTAATGAGCTACAAGCGTCTCTCCCTCATTGGATAGCGTCTATCTCTAACTTGCCAGAAGAAACTGTCCAGTCACCGTGGCCTAGTTCTATGCTAAGCAGGAACCGTCTCCTCTGGGAACAAGGCATTGATTTCCTAGCTGCTGATTGGGGGGATAAGGAGGAGGATTGGGAGAAGCGCAGTATTCAGCCCCAAGCACAGTTAGAAAGCTGTTCTTTGTCTTATTCCCGCGAGGAGTAGCCTTTCAGTGAAGACAAAACTCGTTGTTATCCAACCCACGCCATTCTGCAACATCAATTGTCGCTACTGCTATCTTGCTCATCGTTCTGTGAGTAGACGTATGGATTTTAGGACACTAGAGCAGGTCTTCAAGGTTCTTTTCTCTTCTTCTTTCATTAAAGACAGTCTTTCTATTTCTTGGCACGCGGGGGAGCCGCTTGTCCTCCCAGTTGACTTTTACCAACAAGCATTTCGCATTCAGGAAAAATGGAACTTACAAGATATAAAAATTACTCATTCATTTCAGACCAATGCAACACTTATTACACAGGAATGGTGCGACTTCATTCTTGAGCATAACATCCGTATCGGCATCAGTATCGATGGGCCAGCATATTTGCACGATGCACACCGTATTGACCGCAAAAATCGTGGCACCTTTGAACATGTTATGCGGGGTATTTCATTATTACGTAAAAATAATATTCCCTACACAGCTATTGCAGTTGTCACTAGTGATACCGTCCAGCATCCTGATGAGTTCTGGCGTTTTTTCCAAGAGATCCAACCAACACGCCTTGGTCTTAACCCGGAAGAGGTTGAGGGATGCAATGAGCGTTCTTCTCTGCATACAACCCCTGGTATAGAGCGATATAAACGTTTTCTGCAACGTTTGGTCGCCTTGAATGCGCAGAGTTCATCTCCCGTGCCAATCCGCGAGGTTGATGTGTTATTACAACGCATTGAATCTGCTCAGATGCGAATACAAACGGATACCAATACCCCTATAGCTATACTTAGCTTTGATTACGAAGGGAATATTTCGACTTTTTCCCCAGAACTACTTTCATCTACTCATCCAGCTTATAGCAATTTTACGTTCGGAAACGTCTTTCACATCACACTAGAAGACATCTTTGCCCAAGAGAATTTCTTGCAGATACATTCGTCAATACAAAAAGGCATTCTGAAGTGTCGGGAGAGTTGTGAGTATTTCTCCTTATGTGGAGGGGGTGCACCATCAAATAAACTTCATGAAAATGGTACCTTTGATTCGGCTGAAACTAATGCGTGTCGCTTACGCATCAAAGTAACAACAGATGTTCTGCTGGAATATCTGGAAGAACACTACCATCTCACCTCCGACGCATAAACTAGTTGTAGAGCTAGCACGATCCAACAGATTGTGCTAGCTCTTTTATCACTTATTCATCGTAGGGAAACTCATCGCGAATCACACGCTCTGGTGGTTTCACCTTACGTAACCACTCTTTGACAAGACCTACAGGAAGTCTGAATTGTGCTCCATTCTGGAACTCTTCAATGATATCCTCGCGTACCAGATTTTGGAGGGCCTTTGTCACTTTGTCTTGTTCATATGGAACCCCCTGTGCATCCAACTCGGTGTAAATATCGCTGAGAGTAAAAATACGTCCATCCTCGCCTTTATCCTGTGCTAGTACAGAGAGGAGGAAACGCTCGATGCCTGGGGAAGACTGATTCCAGATCCAGTTGATGCAACCAGATTGTTCTTCCAGCACAATGTCCACTACGTTATTGATGTCATTAACAGTGACGTACGGCTTGCTCTTTTTATTGCAATAGCCAATCAATATTTCACTAAGGACGTGAATGAAGTAAGGAAGATCTCCTGAAAGCCTGTGGACACGCTCTAAGGCCAGCATATCGTATTCTAGGAAACCGCTAATCGGTTCGACGATCAGCGAGCGCGCTTCACTAGGTTCGAGCTTGCTTAATCTGTGGTGAAGAGCGATATTAAAGAAGACCGACCACGATGGCTCAGTAACGTGGCGAATGCGTGGTGCACTGACCAGGAGAAAGTTCAATCCCTGGCGATGCTGCATCAGACTACGTAGATAACGAAGCACATCTTGGTTGAGTGGGCCATTATCGATCTTCTCCTGCAAGACTTCAAATTCGTCGAGCAAGAAAACGATTTTTTCGTTGCCGAGTGTCTGAAGAGCTTTCGCCAAAAACGTGTCAAAGCTCTCTGTAGGATTGGACAAAAATGCCTCGCGCTCAGGTAGCTCAAGTGTGATCTGCCTGCGCTTCTGCACTTCGTCGCATACACGCACGGCAAACCCCACGAAAAGGTGTCCCATGGTTTGTAATGCCTGCCCTTGCAAGTCAATAAGCACAGGGACCTGTGGACCCTCTGTCAATGCGTTGGCAAGCTGATAAACCAGACTGGTTTTGCCTGTGCGTCGCTGTCCTGAGAGCACAACAACTTTATTCGCGGTAACGCTGCTCAGTTTCTCACATAATGTATCAATATCATTACGGCGTCCATAGAACATGTGGCGATCACGAATTGGTGTCCCGCCTGTATAGGGATTGGGGATTTCGGCGTAAGCGTGTTGCCGATCTCGCAAAACGACCACATCCGCGAAATGTTCTTCCTTGTTGCGTTTTTCCGCATCGTCGTAGGTAATAAGAAATTTTAAGCGCGGTGAGGCACTCTGTGGTTTGATGGTAAACTCGACTGAAGCGAACCTGTTATTTGGCAGTTGGACCAGTGTTTGTTCCTTCGTACCAATTACGGAGAAGTCCTGCTCAACCTCTATAATGCGTACCTTGATATAATCAGCGGCACTGATCCCTTTATTGGTAATGAGCAGCGAGACGACTACTTCTTCTTCACGCTGCACCTCCTTATTGCGGATCTCTGCTACTAAGCGTGCATGGCCACGCAAGCGATTAATCTCACTCTTGATAATCTGGTAGAACTGCTCCACTAGTATGGAAAGGATAACTAACTCTGGAAGACGATAACCTTGTGGATATGCCAGTGCACGTTGATTATCTTCTTTCTGCACACGATCCCCAATGGCTTCGCGGCGTTCATAGGCCCGCATGATATCGGCAACTTCATGAAACTCATCAAAAATGTGCATGCAGGTCGCAATGATTTTGTATTCCTTCTCGGTCTCTTCTGCCGCAGTATTGGTCCACTGGTAACGTGCAATGGCGCTACTGGAACGTATTTGTGAGATGCGCTGGAATTCGCTATAAACCTGATAGAAATCGTCGCCATAAGTAGGGGTGAATGCTTGCAGATCTTTAATCGCATCAATCGCTTCATTAAGACGATCGGCAGTTGTCTGTTCGTCAAGCTTCGTTACTAACCTCACTAAGCACTGGAACCAGCGTTTCACAGCGGGTTGACGGGCTGAGTAGGAGATCTGTTTAAGGATAGGGATCTTGGGTTGTGCCGCAAGTAGTGCAATGCTGCCTTGAATGACACATTCTGGATGGACATCAAAATAGTGGGACAGCGCGCGTCCTGTCTCTTGTCTTATCCATAGCTTCTCATCATCTATAGTAGCAAGTAAAAGGTCAAAGACACGATCAGGGTGCTCTTGCGCCAGTGAGTCCAGTTTGCGTACAACAGCACGGCGTATCCACATATCATTGTTGTGAGTGAAGTACTTAAGATACTCGAAGCAGAGTCCTTCGTCTATCTCAAGGACCTTCAACAGAATAGCTACAATAGCAAGACGAATGTCGGGGTCTGGATCGGCTGAGAGTTGGCGTAGGAAATTACGTGCCTGGCGTGCGTTCTCTTCCTGGTTGGTAGGAACAATGAGAAATAGGACAATGGCACGTACCAGCTCTTTCTTTACTTCTAGGGATTCATCAGTGCGCAGAGCTTCCTGAAAGCGTTTCACATCCTCTTCATAGCGTTGATGTTGACCCGCCAGCCTTGCCAGAGCATAGGCACGCATAAACTCATCGGAATGATGGGTCAACGCCATAATTGTGCCGTGGCGGTCCTCCTTTGTATTTACCCATGCTTCCCAACACTGCTGAATATAGCCATAGGTTTGTTTCTGATCGAGGATCTGCAAAAGGTCCAAGCGATTTTCCGAAGCTACGGCAATCTCAACCGTGCCATCATTGTTGATATCTCTGGCACGGATCTCT
>VBJK01000529.1 GCA_005879655.1 Chloroflexota bacterium
TCTCTCCCCCTTGCCACTGTTCCATCAGATGGTCAATGTGTCGCCAGCCCCGCAGATTAAAAATAGCCGACGCAGAAGTCGGCATGCTCCGATATTTTGAGCGTTTCTTGCAGAGCACCAAGCAGTTTGTGCTCGATATTGTCGAATATACGCGGCATTTACTCCTCACTCTCTTCACCACTATCTCTTCCCATCCGATACTTGATGTCATAGTTAATGATAAAGTCTAATTCTTCAGGTGTAAAGCCGTAGTGTTGGGCGAGGATGCGGTCTATTTCGTCGATGATGGGTTTGGAATGTTTGGGGTAGAAACACTGAATAAGTAAACTACCCTCCTGTTTGTACTTCATTTCAAGCATCTTAGAATGAGCATCTAAATCTTTCATCAATTGATTTGATAGAACTGAGAGGTTCTGAATAGTATTTTGTGCTGCTTTCTCAAGATCAAAGTTAATTGTGTAAATTTCTCTTTTGTTAAGATTACGGCAATCCGAGTAAATAGTCAAGAACCAGTAAAATAAGTTTGAATTTAATACAGCCAAAAAGATGTCCCTTATTTCATTAGTTTCGAATCCTACACTTTTCAACTCAGATGGCTCTCTCTTGTGTCCTTGTGCATCATATATAAGTGGTATACGATCGAGAATCTGGACAAAGCCACTTAGTTTGCGTGTATAATAAATGATATTACTACTTCTTTTCCTGGCATAGAAAGATAACGTCTTCTTTTGTGCTATTACTTTTTGTAGTATATCCTTTTCAAATTCAGCTTGTAACTTTGGTATGGAGCCAGCTTTAATAAAATATGTTGTCTCTGTATAGGAAAGTTTGCTAAAAAGTTTCTCTCTTTCTTCTTTACTCCATTTATTATATTTGGTGGTAAAAATAGAGTGTGTTTCTCTATCTAGCTTATACAAGAGGATTGAAAGACGGATATGTTCTAACCCCTCAAAAAGTTTACTTGGACGGTCATTATAGTTACTAATTATTAAACTCCCTGCCTCAGTTAGTACTTTTTGTAATGTTAGATATCCATCAGTGCAAACAGATGCCACAGGAATAATAACACCAAACCTTCCTTCTTTCTTTAATAAGAATCTCATTTTCTCTACAGAAAAAGCGTATAAATTTCCGCACTCTTCTGTTTTGTAATTTTGTATTTTATAGTGTTTCTTAACTTCGGCATACTCTACGTACGGAGGGTTTCCAATGATTACATCAAATCCACTATTCTGCATGATCTCATAAAACTCCACCCACCAGTGGAAAGGATTATGGCTCTTTTTCCATGTCAGGTATTCGTTTTCATAGCTGTCGTTATATTTTTCTTCATGTATCTCATATTCTGTAGCAAGATAAGGATCAAGCATGTCGCGTAGCTCACCCAATTTCGTGCGCAGGTTCTGTTTTGCTGTCGGATCAATCTTGATACCCAGTTCTATCTGCATATTACGGAAATCTCGCTCACCGCGTTCGATCTCCTTTGCCTGCCATTCGATGTGTGCGAGTGTTTCTTCTGTACTCCCTACTTTGAATAATTTTTTCGTAACAACTTGACGTATCTCGTCCAAGTTAGTAAAGCCGATCAGCGTATTGCCAGTGAGTACGTTGAAGTCAATATCGGGTAGCGGTTCCAGATCGTTGGGCTTCTCGATCTGTGCGACCAGTCTGAGGAAGAGGCGCAGTTTGCAAATCTCGATGGCCTCGTCCATGATGTCCACGCCGTACAGATTATTGATGATGATTGATTTCAGAATGAAATATTCCTGGCTCTGGTGCTGATCCACGCGATCCAGGATTTGCTGGAAGAGTTGGATGTGGCCGCTTTGTTTGCGCTGTGCTTTGTATTGGGACACCAACTGACGCATACGTTCTATACAGGCTTGGTAGAGCGGTTTAAGAATGTTGAGTGCGGCAAATAGGAAGGCACCTGATCCGCAGGTCGGGTCCAGCACTGTGACTTGCCCGATCTTTTCATAGAAGGCTTGCAGGAGGCTCGGATCTTCACACGTTGTGGTCATTTTCGCGTGCGCGTCCTCATAGCGCAGGCGACGATCCACTACCTCACGCCAAGTCTCTGTTGGTAATGCCCATTGCTCGTCAGCGGATTGATTCCAGGTGGTACGTTGTGCGATGTCTGTGATACCGGCTTCTATCTCAGGCAGTAGTGGTTCAAGAACTCCGTGTGCCAGCGCATCGTAGATATACTCATCGGGATTATCTTTCAGGAGTGACCAGATCGGCCCATCTGCAACAAACGCGTTTGCGCAACGCTGGGCTACTGCCTCAAAAAGAAATGGGATGATCGTATTTTTGCTGATATACTCGGTGATATCCTCTTTCGTATAATACGCGCCCATCTGCTTCTGGTTGATGTACTTCTCAAAGATATAGCCCAACACGTCGGGATTGATCTCGCGGTCATTGCGCATGGGTCGATCGTCCAGGTGCCAATCAAAGCGCTCAAAAAAGGTAAAGGCCTGCTCAAACGCCTCATCTTTGATCTGGATGTCTGGATAGCGTTTTTCCAGGATGTGAAGGTCGAAGAGACCACCATTTATATATGGTACTTTGCCGATAATGTGTTTCAATTCAGGTGAGTGATCGGGTTCAGGTTGACTGAGACCCTCATGAAAGAGGCGGCGCAAGAAGTAACGATAAAAGGCATAGAAATTATCTGGCCCATGCAACTGCTGAGTCGTATGCAGGCGCTCGCGTAGATAGTTCTTGCGTCCCTCAAGGCGAATGGCGCTATGGTTATCCAAGAGACCCTTTTTTTGGATGAAGTAGATGAACATCAAGCGGTTGAGCATAATCGACGTGTACCATTCACGATCAGCTTTATGTTCATCGTCATCGGGAATGTTTTCGATACGTTTCAGGAAGTTCGCATGTTCTTCTTTGAAGAGTCCATAGAATGTTTTAGTGACCTTTTCAACATCAAATCCCTGACGCACACGATCCAGGATAGCTGTTAGTGTAACCGACTCTTCCTCATCCAGACTGATGAAGAGGCTCTCAAGTCTCTGAGCAAGCAGGTCTCCACTTTGCTGTTTGTTGAATTTGCGCAGGCGCAGCTTTGAGCGGAGTTTGTTATTTTCTTGTTCTGTTTTGACCCAAACCCAGACTTGATTCTCACTGTTGGCATCAACAAAGATGGTTAGATGTTCAGCGGCAAAGTGCTTCAGTCCTTTATCAAGTTGATAGAGAAATCGATCTTCAGGAATGGGTCCATGAAAAGTGTGCTGATAGCTTTTGAAGCCTGCATTTTGTGCGAGGGGTTTAAATGTATAGATTTGGCCTTTATAAGATATTTCGGGGGCAGCTTCTAGCAGTTTGTTCCAGCCCAGTTCTTCTTTAAATAGTTCTTCAATTTTACCAGCTTTGAGTGCTCGCTTAATTTGTTGTGTATCTGCTCTCATACTCAACTTCCTCGCTGAAAATAGTTGCCTCCCTGCTCAATGGGAGCCAGAATAGACAGATAGTAGTAGTTTTAGGGAGATTAGAGGACAATAACATTAGGTGTGAAATAATACTGTTTACTTGTGCAGTAC
>VBJK01000100.1 GCA_005879655.1 Chloroflexota bacterium
AGATCCAGGGCTTCGATGCCGCCATCGATGACGGCGAGTGCGGCGTCTTCGGAGAAGCTGTTCGGTTTGGGAGGGAAGACGGATAGTGCGTACAGAGCGTGACGTGCGTCCTGGGGGAGCACCTGGTCCGTTACGGCAATGACTGATTGCAGTGAGACTTGCGTCTCGCTGGTCAGGCTGGGATGGCTCTCGACGGGGCCATGGGGTTCGCTGATCTGGAGACGTTCCGTTGCGCTGCTGAGACGTTGCAGGGCGGTAGCAATACGGCGCGGCTGACCACTATAGGCTTGTTTGCGTAAATAGTTGCCCATCAGGGTCAGCGCGAGCGGGAGACCACCTACGGCACGAATCAGATCGAGTGTGCGTTTGCCTTCGCGCTCGACAACGGCAGGTGCAAGCAGACGCAGTAAGGCCATACTCTCTTCTTCGCTTAATTCCTGAATCTCGGTTGCACCGTCAAAGGCAATATGCGAGGCAACGTCGCGGTAACGCGTGGTCAGCATGTGAGCACAATTGGGACCACCAACTTTAAAGGTCAATGCCTCCTCTATCTTCCAGGCATCGTCGATCACCAGTAACATCTTGCGTGATCCGATAGCAGTGCGTAGCGCTCTGGCCCACGCTCCACTATCCTTCAACGAGGCCATCTCGGTCGCCGCAATGCCCAGTAATGATCCCCAACGGCTCAACAAGCCAGCAATGTTAGGATTGGGTCCGAGGCCAGCCCATAAAATACCATCGCTAAAGTGTGTACGCACCTCAGGATCATGCGCCAACGCGGTGGAGAGCGCGGTCTTGCCCACGCCAGGGAGTCCATTGAGGGCGGTCAATGCAACATTGCCACCATTGTAGAGGCGGCGTTTGATGCGTCCCAGATCTCTTTCGCGTCCCACGAGAGGAATGGCGGGCTGCAATGGGATGATGGGGTCATAGATCGCTACTGGCTCGACGCTGGCAGGCGTTGCTGGTACCGGCAGTGGCGTACTCGCTGCGGTACGGCCATTGCGGGCGGGAAGTGTGGCCGGGGGACCTGCTGGCTTTTCCTCAGTGGTTGCAGATGCAAGAGTAGACACAAGATCTAGTGCTTCTTCCGTCTTGCCAAAGACCTGAGACAATTTACGACGAAAGTACGGATTGGGTTTCGTAATGCCCCGTTCCCAGCGGCTGATATTTACGTGTGTTGTGCCGATCATATCGGCGACCTGTTGCTGGGATAGATCGCGCTCATTGCGCGCCTCTGTTAGTCGTAGCCTGGGGCGCGGCTGAACTTGCTCGATATCTGAAGTGGATTCCATGTTGTGCCGTCTCTCCCTATGGTATGAATGAATTGTGCCAACAAATCCAGGGTTGGTCGATTGACCTTATGGGATGTACTGATGCGTACAACGGCGTTGTTGTGTCATCGAGCCACTACTACTCAAATGAACGAGTGGCGCAATACAATCCTCATGCCACAAGTCCCCGAATCAGCTTACGAGATACAATACACAGCCTTCAATTTTAACTACGCTAAAAGGATAGGTGTACTACCTTCGACAAGAAAAATGATAAATGTGTTTAGAAAAATGATAACATATGACCTTATCTTTGTACATGTTTATGGGTGATAATTTGTATAGGAACATCTCCTAAGTGAGGGACGTGAGTATCGCTCTCATGAGAAGTCTTCTGACAATTGTACTTTGAGCAAGCTAGTGAAACGGGATGGTGGTGGGCTGGGCGACCACAGGGGTCGCTCAGGCAATTGGTCCGTGTCTGGCCCACGCGCAACCATTGCCAGGGCGAACCTGTGGTGACCCAGCTCACTCTTGCCCAACACAAAAATGGACTTCGTGATATGCACTATGTCTTCGCGTAGGAGCTACAGGATTGGCAACGAGCGGAGATTGATTACATCGGCGGTGAGCGAACGAATAGACCCTTGCACGGAGGAAAACAATGCGGATACAGCGAGCGAGCACACATAATAATCATCATCATCAGACAGGCTACTTTGACACCATGATAGTAGATGAGCACGAATTGAGGGAACAGCTTGGCAATGGTACGGTGTACTGGTCAAGCGAACAGGCAAGTCAGCAGAGGGAACAGCTTCGCCCATACCCGCTGGTGTCATCGGTGTGTCCACTAAGAGGACCGTTGCAAGGCGTCGGGCATATGCTTGATAACGAGACACATTTTCCGGCATTTACACATACTATTCCATTACCAGAGAGCAAGCCGGTCGGTACAAATTCCGACAGAAGGGGTGCGCAGCAAGAGTCTGCACAAGCAAAAAGAGGAAAGCCATCACAGCGAAGTCGGCGCATCGGCAATCCAATTCTTCTTGTACTACTCATTTCATTAGCTGTAGGTGTCCTGGGGATTGTGGGATGTAGTTATGGATTGTCTGCGTACCATGTCTATCTTACATCATCATTCAATATTCTTTATCTCTCCGCGTAGCAACAACCAGGAGGGTTGTCCACAGAGTTGCGGAGGCGACTTATTGATAAGCCATGCTGGCAATAGCCAGGTTATCGTTACGCGGGGAACCGTGTCTAAGTGGTCCCCAAGAAAAGGAAGGTACATCATGCAAAAAGTTTATGTACGAAAAGGGAAGACAGCTACTGCCGATCTGAAAAAAGATGTTGAGATCCTGCACTTTTCTCTACAAGACGCTCTACCGCCAGGCCATATTCTGGCGCTAAATACGAAATTTGGCACGCTCTCTTACCTATCCTATGATGGGGATCGCTTACTAATGATGGTACAAGAGCAGTTCACCAGTACGGAAATGAGTGTTTTGCTGCCGTTGCTTGAAATGTTTCCCTATTATTGCCCTTATGAAGTGCTCTACGCTAGTTTCTATAATGGTCGCGTCACCGATGAGGCTGTTACACGTAGTCGTCACCACCTCGATCAAGCGATCGAGGATGGTCTGTGGGATCAGGAGATGCGTCCCATTCGCGATGCCCTTTCTCGCACACGACTCAAGTTGCGCCACTTCGGGATCGATATCTCTTCGATCCTGGCAACTGGCTACATTCTGATGATTGCTTCAACACCCATGCCTATTATGCGGCTGTAAATTGAGTCAGTTAAGAGGGGAGAAAAGACCAATGTCGCCACGCCGCTCTGGCATGGCGACATTGGTCTTTTCTCCCCTCTCCATACTCAAACCGCGAGCTTTGCGCTATAGTATTATGTAGCTATGTTCTCACTCAAAATAAGGAGAAGATCATTTGTAGGCGCGCAATTCATTGCGCATGTTTCATGCAATTCTGCTCCCTGTGCAATGAATTGCGCACCTACAAATGATCTTCTCCTTATACTAAAAGATATTGTGCCTTGACATCTATTTTCTATAGCACAGCGAAAGGTAGTAACGAGTATGCCAGTCGAATGGGAAAACGTATGTGATTACACTGACATTATTTTTGAAAAAGCCTGCGGCATGGGCAAGATCACTATCAACCGACCAGAGGTTCGTAATGCGTTCCGACCAGAAACGCTGAATGAGCTTATGGATGCCTTCAATCGCTGCCGCGAAGATCAGGAGATCGGCGTGGTGATCCTGACCGGGCAGGGCGATCAGGCATTCTGCTCCGGTGGTGATCAGCGCGTGCGTGGTGAAGGTGGTTATGTTGGTGGAGATGGTGTACCTCGCCTGAATGCACTCGACTTGCAAAAGGTCATCAAATACCTCCCTAAACCGGTCATTGCGATGGTCGCAGGCTACGCTATCGGCGGCGGTCATGTGCTGCACCTGCTCTGCGATCTTACTATTGCGGCTGATAACGCACGTTTTGGTCAGACCGGCCCCAAGGTGGGCAGCTTCGATGCTGGCTGGGGCGCTACATATATGGCACGAGTCGTTGGACACAAAAAAGCGCGCGAAATCTGGTATCTATGCCGCCAGTACACCGCTCAGGAAGCCTTAGACATGGGTCTAGTCAATACTGTCGTACCCTTGGAGCATTTAGAGGAAGAAACTATCCAGTGGGCACAGGAGATTCTGGAAAAAAGTCCTATTGCCCTACGTTTCCTGAAATCGGCCTTTAATGCCGATACGGACGGCCTGGCAGGTATCCAGGAATTAGCGGGCAACGCTACTATGCTGTTCTACATGACCGAAGAGGGTAAGGAAGGCAAAAATGCCTTCTTGGAGAAGCGCAAGCCGGAGTTCTCAAAATTCCCTCGTCTTCCTTAAAGGTGGACTGCTGATGAGTATTGTTGACGTACAATGGCACCCCTATCGTATACCATTAAGAACCACCTTCAATACAGCCCATGGCGCTCTCACGATCCGTGAGGGCGCTATCGTTGAAATTATGACTAGCGAAGGCATCAATGGCGTCGGGGAGATTGCTCCGCTGCCGATCTTTAGCGGCGATACTTTGCACGACGCGCTGGTGGTACTGCCATCGCTTGTGGCACATATGCGTGGCCAATCTCTGTCCGCAGCGTTGGCGTGGCTCTATAAGCAGCAGGAACAGGTTTCGTTATCCAGTGCGGCTGTCTGTGGCTTAGAATGTGCCCTACTCGATGCACAGAGCAAGCTGCAAGGCTGTTCTATGAGCACGTTGCTCGCTACAGAGCATGTGTGTCCGCGTGAGAGTGTACAGGTCAATGCCGTCATTGGTACTTCCACTATTGCTACTGCCGTGGATTATGCACGAGAAGCGCTTGAGCGAGGCTTTACTTGTATCAAACTCAAAATGGGAACAGGCTTGCATGAGGAGATTGAGCGCGTCGCGGCACTGCGGGAAGCCATCGGACCGCATATTCGCTTGCGGCTGGATGCCAATGAGAGCTGGAGCTTCGAGCAGGCTGTTACTATTCTCAACGCTTGTGCCCCCTTTGCCATTGAGTACGTTGAGCAACCATTGCGTGCATACGATCTGATAGGTATGTACCAGTTGCGTCAGGTCGTTCCCGTGCCTATTGCAGCCGATGAAGCACTTTACAATCTGGCGAGTGCACGGCGCATTCTCACTTGGGAGGCCGCTGACGTGCTGATCATCAAACCGCAACTGACGGGTGGACTGCGTGCAGCACGCCAGATCATACAAGAGGCTACTACCCGTGCAGTACAATGTGTTATTACTAGCGTGCTCGAAACCGGCATTGGCCTGGCAGCTACTCTGCATCTTGCAGCAGCAACGCACGATATAACGCTCGCCTGTGGGTTGGCCACACTTCCTTTGCTCGCCAATGACTTATTACTTGATGACATAGTCATGCAGCAGGGAAGTCTCACTGTTCCTACTGGTCCAGGACTGGGCATACAGTTAGACAGAGATGCACATCATTTTTGTGTGGGCGAGAAGAAACCGTAGCTGCGCAATTCATTGCGCTTGGGAACGGCACCCAGCGCAATGAATTGCGCAGCTACGGTTTCTTCTCCTCTCATCTGTATACTAAGAGGTGGAACATAACGTGAATAGCGAACCCAGTACTACACTACTACCCAACTGGCTCGGTCGCTGTGCCGAGAACTATCCACAGCGGTTAGCGCTGCAATGCGGCGCAACCGCATGGAGTTTTCAAGAGCTTGATCGGCAGGTCACTTTGCTTGCCTGTCAGCTAGCGACCATCGGTGTACAAGAAAAATGTCGTGTTGCCCTTCTGGCAGCGAGCGGACCCGCCTATGTCGTTTGTGTTCATGCCCTTACGCGTCTTGGAGCTATGCTGGTTCCGCTCAATACGCGTTTAACGCAGGATGAATTGCGCTGGCAGCTTTGTGATGTGCAAGCTAGCGTCTTGCTGAGCGATACACGCTATAGTGAGATCGCTACAGCGCTGGGAAAAGGCATACCCGCCCTCGTGCGGGCAACTATTACCATGGTTCCTGCGACACAAGAGAGTAGTCATCAATCTGCTGATACTATCCTGCTTATCGAGGCAGACAATGATCACGATAAGGGCAAAGGTCAAGAAGCCATAACACGCCCTCAGAGAGTGATCCCTGCAACCAATATTTCTTTGCGTACATTAATCGACTTGCATGCCACACAGGTTATCATGTACACCTCCGGCACAACGGGCCAACCGAAGGGCGTCATCATCACCTACGGCATGCAATGGTGGAGCGCCATCGGTTCGGCGCTCAATCTCGGTCATAGTCCTGATGATTGTTGGCTGGCTTGCCTGCCCCTTTTCCATATCGGTGGACTCTCAATGCTCATGAAGAGCGTCATCTACGGCATCGGCATCATCGTACAGGAAAAATTTGAACCTGAGCAAGTCAATAAAGCTATCAATGAATATGGTGTCACCATTATTTCTGTCGTGGCCGTGATGCTACAACGTATGCTCGCAGCACTCGATAGGGAGACCAATAGCAAAGCGTATCCCGCTACATTGCGCTGTATCCTGCTTGGCGGAGGTCCTGTCCCTTATCCGCTCTTAGAGGAATGTGCTCGCCGGAGCATACCAGTAGTCCAGACCTACGGTCTGACAGAATCCTGCTCCCAGGCGGTAACGCTTGCGCCAGCTGATGCGTTACGCAAATTAGGCTCAGTGGGACGACCATTACTGCCGGTGCAGTTGCGTATTATGCGTGACGATCAACCTGTGCAGCCTAGTGAAGCTGGCATCATCTACCTCAAAGGGCCAACGATCACACCCGGTTACGCTGATCGACTGGAGGAGACGGAGCGTACTATGCGAGATGGATGGCTCTCAACGGGCGACATGGGCTATCTCGATGAGGAGGGCTATCTCTACATACTCGACCGGCGCACAGACTTAATTATCTCTGGTGGTGAGAATATCTATCCTGCCGAGATCGAAGCTGTTCTGCTCGCGCATCCTGATGTCGAGGAGGCTGGTGTGTGAGGGCAAAGTGATCCACAATGGGGACAAGTGCCGCTCGCTTTTGTGCGCATACACTCTGGAAGCAAGATACAACCAACAACACTGCTAGCATATGCCAGAGAGCGCCTGGCTCATTACAAACTGCCCAAAGCCATCCATATAGTAGAACAACTACCGCGCAATGCTGCTGGCAAGCTTATGCGGCGCGAGCTATTACGTCTGCTACCACATGCGGATTAAAAAACACCAAATACCATGCCATTTTTGTTCGTAGTTGCGCAATTTATTGCGCCAGAGCTATGAGTGAAGAAAACAGGCATAATAAATTGCACAACGACGATCTTTACACGCACGGCTTGCCTGCAAAAAATTGACGTGTGTCCCATTTGGCAAAAAAAAAGTATTGACAGACGGGTTACGGTGCGTTATACTTGTCCTTGCTGAAGCAGTTACCATTATGGTAGCGCATAAGTTGCGGGATGTGCTATAGTATATAGCAGTAACGCGTGTCGTACGGAGAGGTCGCATAGTGGCCTAGTGCAGGTGTTTGCTAAACACCCAGGGTGTAACAACCCTCGAGAGTTCGAATCTCTCCCTCTCCGCTTGTTCTACATCTTATGTAGAGCTTAATACTTTTAAGTAGCCAAAGGGGCATAGCTCAATTGGTAGAGCACCCGTCTCCAAAATGGGTTGTTGCGGGTTCAAGTCCTGCTGCCCCTGCCTTGGGGACTCCTGAAATATTAGGTATTCAGGAGTCTCTTTTTTGTTTTAATCAGACTCTTCTTCGGCCTTATAGATTTTATTCGCTAATCACTTTACATCTAGCATTATCAAAAGCCTGAATAACTGCCGCATGACGAACCAGATCTAGCTCAATAGTTATCCCCTGCTCGTCAATAGTCACTTCGATAGTTCCTGCACATTGAGGGTTGGCTTGAAAAACATCAGCAGTTTTAACCTGCCAACTATCCCCTGCGGGCAAATTATATAAAAGTAATGATAACCGCGCTATTTCGCAAGCATAACTATCCTGATCTATCCCCCATATATGGTTCAGTAGATAGGTATGTCTGAGCACAGACGACCAATTGGAGGGCAGCAGATCAGCAAGACGATTATAGCCAGCGAGCAGTAAATTTCCCGACCCGCATGTTCCATCGAGTATAGTACGATCTTCGGGCGGGAAATCCTCTATTGGCAAGTGAGAGAAGATACGCTGTGCTAGAGAGCGAGGAGTATAATAAATGCCAAACTCTTTTCGTATATCCCCATCGACTAAAGTGTTTTCATAGAAATAGGCCAGCATATCATTGGTAAGACTGCGGAAAGTAAAATCTCCACTCAGCCCGTCGTATAACTGATAAGCAACCTCTTCCCCTGTTACACTCAGGTCCTGTGACAACGTCGTAAAATAATTTGGAAAACGCTGTTGTACAGCTCTTAGCAGAGCTAAAGCATCGTTCGTCCTCAGATCAGCATAATCATGTAACTTATCTTGCAGTATACGAGCTGCTAAGACCCAAATGGCTAAACGATGTAATTGTTTGGAATACTTTTTTCTTATGTCTACCGAGGTGGCTTGGATGGCTACTTCAAACTGGCGTACAAGTATCTCCTGTGTTGCATCACGTGCGAACTCTATAAGCGAGGGATCTAGATCAAATAATGAGAGTTGCCTTGCCCCTTTTTTGGCACTTAACAATGAGCGTGGTGCTAATTCGCGTCCACGCGTATGAAGATACTCTGGTAAGTCTTCGTAAGATAATTTCTTTTGCTGTTGAAGCGCATTGCTAAAATTCGTGCTGACAGGCCAAATTTCTACATGCTCAGGTAAGACGAAGAGAGCAATGGGAGCACCTACAAAAGTATTGTTTTTAAGAGCTGAAAATTGGTCATCATTATTGTTCAATGCGTTAACAGCAATGCAAGACGTGCTGATATCGCATAGTTGTGTATCCCCAAACGCCAATAGATCAGCATGCCCTAACTGTTTTTCGCTCGTGATAAACCGATAGTCCTGAATAGTTGCTCCATGTGGTTCGTGATAACCCAAGTCGTATAAACCTTGCTTAACAAGGGCCAGTTGTTGAGATAAGCCTGCCTGACTCAATTTTCACACCCATGATGCCTTTTTCGCAAGTATATTACTCTACGAATCCTGCTGTCAATAGAGACGAGGTAATAAATTGAGTGAGCGCCAGCCAAGAGTCGCCCTCCCCCGAAATGACACCCCCTGACCGACGCTCCAAGTAAACGAAGAGGATAGCAGGCGTGACTGAAGATAATAGCAAATCAACTAGTTGTGACATAATAACTTCATCCAGTGAGGTAAAGATGAGATCATTTATCCAACAACTATATATCCGCTATACTGGTTCCTAACGCTCTCTCCAACAAAAATCATATCTGCTGAACATACATTTGAGAAGTGAAACTTGATGGTACCTACATGGTGTCTTTAACCTTGACTTGCTGTTTTTGAGCTTGTACTATAATTTAGACAAGGGTATAGCAGGTAGTATTTGCATTGTTCTCGTATCACCCTTTGGCATAGTTATCCAACGAAAAGCTCCTGTATTATTAGTTTAGATGAACAGAGTAGAGAATAGGAGTAGAAAGATACATCGTGAACAAACGCCCACACGCGAAGGAGACTCTTCTAGCTCGTGCACGTAAAAAAAGAGGGTGGACTCAGGCATATGTAGCACAGGAGGTTGCAGTAAGCATAGATGCCGTACGCCAATGGGAACGTGGCCGACATCTCCCCTATCAGGCCACCATCCACAAGCTGTGCGGGCTTTTTCAGATGACCCCTGAAGAACTGGGGCTACTTAAAGAGCCAGACTCTACACCCTCCAGGCAGTCCGCTGAAAAGCCCCACGATACCGCATGCCCTCCACTACAGAGTACACAAGTCATCTGGACACCCAATGAAGCGGAGAAGAAGGCCGCCTGGGAAATCTATGTTGAGCTGGTGACACGCATCCCAATTGCACCTCTCGTGGACGACGAGGGCATACTGCGCGAAGCCTTATCCTCTATGTATTCTCTGTTTCATACCGCAAGAGCCATCCTGCGCAGTTACGGTCCTACCATAGCACAATCTCGACCAGGCAGTAGCCAGTCGCTGAGCTATTTGGTAGTGCGCATGTTAAACACTATATTGCGCCCGCTGCTGGCGAAGTGGCACCCTTTGCTGAAGGCTTATGAGGAGACACGACCAGCTTCAGTAGGCATTACGCAGTACGAACAACAATGGGAGAGATATGCAGAACTGCGTCAGCAGATTACTATGGTACGTAATGGTCTGACCGGCTATGCCAATGTCTTTGCTCAAATAGCGGGAGTCTCTTCACTGATCCCTGACATACCAGAGCTGAGACCATGCGAGGAAGCTGTTCTTCAAAGGAGCTAAAGGCTAAGAGATACTGCGATCGTTCCTCGTCAGGAATGTAGTTTTTTTGCGTTACAGCATCATACCTCAGAAGATATATTATGGAGTGAACAGATGTTAAGCAATCCTCAAAGTACTTCTTCACGTCGATTGCGTGTCTTTCTTTGTCATACTTCTGAAGATAAACCTATTATACGAGATATTTATCAAAGATTAAAAGCATATAACGTGGATCTCTGGTTCGATGAGGAAAACCTATTACCTGGTGAAAGATGGGAACAAATCATTCCTGACGTTATACATAAGTGTGATATCGTACTTATCTGTCTATCACGTGCATTTCTTATCAAAGAAGGTTATGGCCATTACGAAATTCATGTGGTTTTGGAGGCGGCAAAGAAAAAACCCGTAAACACGATCTTCCACATCCCGTTCAGATTAGACGATTGTGAAGTGCCAACTCACTTATCAGGTTGGCACTATGTCTCTAACTTTATCCCAGGTGACTTTGCTAAGCTCATTGCCGCATTTGCAAAAAAACGTGAATGGCTCAATACCCATCATAGGGCCAATATAGAGCCGCTCCATTCCATGCTCTAATATTTCTATGAAGCTCTTCCAAGGTGTGCACAAGCGTGACATCTGGTCTGGCTAATGCTGTTTGTATCTTGATATCCTGTATTCTTTGATAATGCGGATGAACTCCCAGAAACATCTTTTTATTGGTCATTGACCACATACCAAGTTCATAGAGGGCAATTGGACACAGTGTTTCTTCAGGAAACCAGAAAGAAATGGCGGTTGCTTTGCGCAGATAGCTATATTCCCACTCAATTTGTTCTCGCGCCGCATCCTTATGTTGAGGAAAATGTGAGCGACGGGGGTTAAAAATGACAAGGGGCAAATCTTGCAGCTTTGCTACCATTTCTTGCTGCCAATCTGGACAGGCTGTAATGCCGCCCGCCAGGAAGAGGCTTGCTTCGTTGCCATCGTATACGTGCGGAGCTTCTATATAGTGCATGTTTTATACCCTCCGAACAGATCGTCAAAACCTCCACTTGCGCATACCCCTATGCTTGAGATAGAGGAGGAAGCAGGAGTGCCTGACTATAATTACCCACTTCTACTATCTATTGTACTCGCAATGGCAAGAAGCTAAATGGTGTCTCATATTTAGCGCACGAGTACATATTGCTGTCCACCAACATGCCGCGTGATACCCTTTAGCTCCATCATCATTAATGTTGAACCTACAACAGATGCGTGTAATGCGGAAGAGCGAATTAGGTCATCGATATGGCATGGTTCACGGCTTAGCAAGGCAAGCAGAACGCGTTCTTCCTCGTTCTCTGGAAGAAGTTCCTGAGCCTCGACTTGCTGAGGCAACATAAAGAGGTTCAGGTTCTCTAGAATATCATTGACGCTCATAACCAGATGCGCGCCATCTTGTATCAATTTATTGACGCCACAGCCACCAGGCGAAAAGATGCCGTTGGGCACCGCAAAGACCTCACGCCCCTGATTAAGCGCTGAGCTGGCGGTGATAAGTGCTCCACTGCGCTCTGGTGCTTCTGTCACTAAAACACCGAGGGAGAGGCCAGAAATGAGGTGGTTGCGCGCCGGGAAATTCCCACTTTCAGGCTTGACACCAAGTGGAAAAGCTGTGATTAACGCTCCATGGCCTGACTCGACGATGCGCCTGGCAAGTTGGTAATTCTCGCGGGGATAGATGGTATCCAGGCCACAGGCCAGTACGGCGATGGTTCGGCCTCCGTTATCGAGTGCAGTCGTGTGTGCTACTGTATCAACGCCGTGAGCCAGTCCGCTCACAACCGTCACCTTTCCACGGGCTAAGTCAGCAGCGAAGCGCTCTGTCACCTGACGACCGTAGGTACTGATTTTGCGCGTCCCCACGATACCTAACGCGTAACGACGATCATCCTCTGTCAATGTACCACAGGTATAGAGAACCGCCGGGGCATGTTCTATCTTCCTAAGCAAGGGCGGGTATGTGGCATCCTTCCAGGTAATTACCTTGATACGTAAGGGAGCGAGCCGCTCTAATTCTTGTTGAGGATTGATATGTGTACGCTGTGCGAGAAACTTTTCCGCCACTTTGGTGTCAAGGCCCGCCGCAATCAGTCCTTTCAGGTCTGCACGCCATGCTGCCGCAACATCCTCAGCAAAAAAGGTGAGCAGTTGTTTAAAGCGTACCGGTCCAATGCCTTGCACACGGCTGAATGCAATCCAGTGTTGCAACTCGTCTAACGTAAGTGCATCGGATGGATAGTAGGAAGCTAAACCTTCATCTACTACTTTGCCCCTCTTTTTTTTACCCATGTAAGATTACTCCTGTGGTGCTTGCTGTTGTGGACGCTGCGGTAGGTATTCCTGCATTGATCTGGATAATTGTTGTGTTCCATCGCGTAGCCACATGCCATTCTGATAAGGTGGAGGATGGGAGTTGCCTAATGGCGGAGGCGGCGGTGACGATACCGGATAGATCATTCCGTTATGGACTGGACGAGGCGTCTGTGGTAACGCGCTAGCTAGTACCCTTCGCTTACGCTGCCCCACAAAGACGACAGCCAGCCCCACAATGGGCAGCACAACCATCAGCAGACCGAGCAAAAAGATGAAAGGCAGCGTATTATCAGTTGGCATATCCACCTGAAGAGGTTGTGACTGTGTTGAGCCCAGTTTCGTTTGATTGGGGTCCGCTATGGGCGACTGGTTTAAGTGCATACGCCATTGATTCTCCAGGTGTATCTGATCCATGCCAATTGTTTGATCTAAATCGCTATTGAAATCAACCTTCGGGTTATTCATGTTTTTAATGAGCATGAACATCTTCGCAGTACCAAAGGTACTGTACATATAATCGATGAGATTCCAACTTTCGGTATATGCAAGATATGCTTGATCTGCATCCGCAGGAAAGTTTAAAGCAATTTCGTTGAAGCGTAACAGGGTATGCGCCTGCAAGGCTTTTTTAAGGCGTAGGGCCATGCCTGGCTCGTGGTAGAGCTGATTATAGACAGCCAGACCTTCATCGAACCAGACAGGAGCATAGATACCATTAGAGATGAGCTGGTGGAAGACGATATGCGTAAGCTCGTGTGGCATATCACGCACTAATGTATCACTTGCCACGTCTTCGGCAACAATGGAGGCCGTATTCAGATCTGGAAAGGCAATACCACCCACCCACTCATAGGTATCAGGTGGTAATGAGCCATGAAAATCACCGATGCTTTGATACACCCAGAGCGTTGCAGGATGAGTAAGCCCTGCACCTAATTTTGCCTTAATACGGCTCATACTCGTACTGACTTGTTCAAGCATGGCCTGCCCAAAGGCGGGAGGACGTTTATACCAGTTGATTTGCAACAATCCTTCATTGAGATGCTGCCACGAGAAACGATTATCTATCACCATAAAGCTGCGCTGTGTATCTACATAGCTATTGCCAACAGTATCTTGTAGCTTCCATGTATAGTAGATATTGGTCCCAGTTGGTGTGAAAGAAGTATTTTTTGTGGTATCTTCTTGCCAATGCAGAGTGACATCCTGAGAGGGGGTAGGCACTGGCACAGAGCGCTGTTGCAGTAGGCCATTCTCACCAAACTTTAATGAGAGTGTTGCATTGATAATGTTGCTACTACTATCGGTGGCGCTAATCTGAAAACTAATGCTGTTCGGAAAGGCGATTGCATGGTTCTGAGAGGTGACAGTAATAGCATCGCTATAGGCAGATGCACGTATAGCGAATATATGTAGCAAAAGCATACAGCATAAAAAGCAGAATACAGTATAGTGCAAAAGGTGGTTAAGCCACCTAGGCATAGTAAAGAGGCTCCTCTCAACCAATATATACCATTTCAACTTTTATTGTACCCGATTTTTGGATATTTGTGTGCCTGTTTAGTACCTCATCGTCACTTTCCCTTCCTGCAAGATGGCCCAAATAGGGGATTGCGTTAACGTGTTTCATTTCATCCGTTTGGTACCTATGAACTCAAAAATCCAGCAAAGAGCAGAAAATAGAAGATTCATCAGTGAAGAATGTGGCAGGTGAGCGGCAATAGACGTTCCAACATTCAGAGAAAGCTGGGTGCAGATGCGTTTTTCTCTACAAGCACAGGGAGCATGGTGGATTTGCAGCACGTAGAGAATGGCTGTGCACTATGTGTGGCCAGGGATCAGGGAAAAAGGAGTGAATTGACTAAATTGTGAAACAATGCAAAGCAGTCCACTGCATTAATTATTGAGGATGTACGTTATGAGTAATAACTGGAATCAACCACCAACTGGTAATCAACCTGCTGGTGGGCGAGAGCTACTCTCAGGGAATCACTTACCCGAATATCAACCGCAAGCACCGCAAAATCAACAACAAAATCAACAGATGAATCCAGCGGCTCCTTATGGGCCTGCCATGCCAAATCCCTATTCGCCCATGCCTCCGGCTCCTCCAGCGCAGGTGCCACAGCATCCGCTGCCACAACAGATGAATGGTGGCGGCTTACTCAGGCCACAAGGTTGGGTCACTAACACTGTTGATGTAATGCGCCGTCTGTCTGGTAAAGTAGCCGCCGTGGCTCGACCGCCATATCAACCACCACCATATCAGCAGTACCCGCAACAGCCGCCAGCTCCACAGATGGAGCCGCAGTACGGGCCACAGATGACCACTGAAGCAGAGACGGCACAGCCTAAAACGAAGCCGTGGAAACGTTCGTTAATAACAAAGATCACGCGCCAGCGCCGCGACCGAGGCGATCGTAAGGGTTCTAAATGGGGCCGTATAGCGCTAGGTGTGGTGCTCTGCTTTCTGACGTTGCTTATTGTCTTGCTTTCGTCAGGTGGTGTCTACGCCTACAGCTATTATCAGAAGCAGCTACCACATCTGCACGATCTGGCCAATCTGCAAATTTCGCAGACCTCTCGTATCTATGATCGCAATCTCGTCCCTCTTTACGATGTCTATAACCAGGACAACCAGAGTAACCAGTGCTCTGACCAGAAGCTACTCTGTGGAGGTCGTAGCACACCTATCGCCTATAAACACATTCCAAAGGTGATGCAGGATGCTATGACCTCGGCAGAAGATCCTAGTTTCTGGAAAAATCCTGGCTTGGACGCCAGCGGCATTAGTCGCGCTGTCTACTGCCAAGTAACGCACTGCCCACTAACAGTTGGTGGCAGTACGCTCACGCAACAGTTGGTTAAGAATTTGACGCGTGATGATCGCCAAAGCATCGATCGCAAGATCTCCGAAGCAACGCTGGCCATTGGCTTAACACAGGATACG
>VBJK01000535.1 GCA_005879655.1 Chloroflexota bacterium
AACTGGTGCCGCTCTTGCCCCTTCTCAGTTTCACTCTGTCGGGAGAAGAGTAGAAAACAGGCAGTTGCGAGGAGCAAAAGTGTGGAGAGTAGTAGGAGGCTATGCATCAGGCTCCTCCTTCTGGTTTTCGGTGTTTGCTGATCTCTTCAAGCAGACGACGGGCACGCTCTAAGGTGTCGAGCGAAGTTTCTGGTCCCTTGAGAGCATCGGAAAAATGGAGTAACACCTCTTCCATCTTGCGTCCCGCCACGTAGGAAAGGAAGGCATCGGCACTCATGGTGGGGACGTAGCGATAAGCTGTCTGATCGGTGGTGACGCGCAACACATCCTTCTTGGCAAGGCGAGTCATGGTGCTCATCACAGTGGTATAGGCGATATGCCGTTGCGCTGAGAGGGCCTCATACACCTCCCGCACCGTCACGCCAAGCGTGTGCGGATGGCTCCAGAGATACTCCATAATCTCTGCTTCCAGGTCGCCAAGAATCTTACGAATGCCTTGGCGGTCTGCACGGAAGGTGCGGAGAAATGGTTCCTGCGTCATAGTGTGTCCTGCTCCTTTTGCCCTTCACGTGGCACGGTCATGAGGAGCCTCGTATGCGTGAGTAGGATCGTGTCAGGTTTTCCTCCTCGACGAAACGTGCTATGAAGGGGTCTAGTACTACAGAGAGATAGTACGTATACTATACTCGCACAATGATCCTCTGTAAACAGGAGAAACAAGAGAATCGTCTGTCATCTGTACTCTTACACCGAAGTTTGTGGTTCTGCCGGGGACGGAAGGGATGGCTGGATACAAAAACTATGCCATGCACTTCAGAGGATTTCTGATTGGAACAGGGCTTGCCATGGTGGTTGGTTTCATCGTTGCAACTCTCGTCACCTTTCTGTGAATGGATGAGAGATGCAGTATGGCATTGATCTCTGCTCTTTTCAACTAGGCAGGCCCACTGCATTTCTCTAACAGTCTTCTTTTCTCTCAATCGGCTTTCATCACAGTATTGATCAAGTCCTGACCGAGATCCAGGGTAAGACCTTGCGGAGCGGTGAGGTGATAAGCTCTGTACCAATCAGCGGTTGCTTCAATATGAGGGCCTACAACACCAACTCTGCCTTGCCCATAGGGTGTCACCAGTGCTGCAATCGTGTCGTTAGTGTATCGTGCGAGCACTGTCGTGCTGAGAGCATCAGGGTTGAGGATGAAGTACGGTGCATCCTGAAAGTGTACCGTGCGCAGTTGATCACGCCAAGAGACTTGTACGGTTGTATCAGCCGTTGTTCTCACACTGGCTTGCGGTGACTTGATGAACTGTCTGGTGTCACCCGGCAGTAATTGCAAACCGGGAGTAGCACCTGCCAGATAGCCTCCCATACAGAAACCGAGGTAGTGCCCACCGGATTTGACGAAATCTCGGATGAGAGGCGCATCAGAGCGTATCATACGGAATGCAGTGTCGAGGTCGGTGTCTTCATCACTACCCGGTTGCGCGTATAATGTCGCCACCTTTAACAATGCCGCCGAAAGATGCAGTTTCTCGCGCAGTCTGAACACGAAGCTTCACCTCGATAGACCAGTGCTAGAGGACGATCAGGATTTTTTGCCGATGGTACAAGCTCAGCAGAATCTCTTCCTCCTACCAGAAAGAGGGGAACGACGAGTATTAACACGACTGTAAGGAACGCAACTCCCAGCATTAACCAGAAAGGTCGAGAAAAGTAAAGTCTTCGGTTCATCTTTCTCTCCTGTTTTTTCACGTATATAGCATAAAAGAATATAGCTCTGTTTTATGGGCTATATGTGGATTGTCAAGTGTCTCTTGTCTTCTTTCTACTATCAACGATAGTACGCTTGACCAACGTAGTTGGTTCATTGTATGGGAGTAATGGAAAATAGATGAAGAGCTTCTATTGATCGATCAGTCTCATCAGCATGATGGGAGAGAGGGTCTCACACCACCCTTTGTTCCCATGCATTGGGAGTGGGAAGACAAGTTCCCAAAAAACTAGCAATGGTGATGTGGCCGTATTTGCCAAACCCACCGCTTTCTCGCCTGCTCTAGATGTGCAAAAGCGTGGAGTGACCTGAAATTTTGAGCAAATATTGCGCCATGTGATAAGGAGAAAAAGGCATGTCATTCTCAAGCCACCAAGCCAGCAGACTGAGGACTGCTCCCGCGACACATTGCACATGCATGGCAAGTGGAACGGCGAGGTGCTCACTATCAGGAGTCAATTCGCGCATTTTGGCCGCAGCCACTTCTACAATATAATCCTTGACCAGCTTCTGAAACCGGCCAATCCCCTCTCCACACAGCATCAGCTTGTAAAATTGTTGATGGTGTGCCACATGCTCGAACAGATGAATAAAATAGGGAGGAGGATGCTCTATGGAGAACGTGCTGGGTGGCGCATGCTCTTCTGCCGCTACCATGTCATCATACATCTGTCGCATCCCCTGCTCAAGGAGAGCGAACTTATCCTCATAATGCTTATAAAACGTCGTGCGATGAACCATGGCTCGCTCACAGATGTCCTTGACGGTAATCTGCTCGAAGGCTCGCTCAGAAAGCTCCGCCATAAGCGCTTCCCAGAGCAACCTGTGAGTGCGTCGAACACGTAAATCTGCTTGCTCTAAAGACGACTTCATCGACACTCTCCTTGTTTTTGTCGCTTATTCTACAGAGTGGTGGCTTTTGCTTCTTGACTGGTAGTGCTTTCTCTAGCATACTCCAAAGAGGAACACAAGTAAAGATATGCGACAGCCTGTAGACGAGGGCATGCGGGTAAGGAGCCAGAGACTTTTCTGTTCGCGCCTCCCATCGATGCCTGACGGGGGTAGCCGCCGCTGTTCAGACAAATGGTGCCTTCATCACAGAGAAGGGTTGTCTTTGAAAGGAGCAAGATCTATGCATCCGTTTGCACATCACCGCCCGAACCGAGCGTCCGAGGGGGAGGCATTAGAGACGAAAGGGCTGATCGCATCCGGGGGCTGGCGCTACGACTTGATGGAATGGTTCATCGACACCTTCGTCTTCCGTGGCCAAGTGCGCCAGCTCAGGCATAGGACCGCCACTCTGGCCCGCATGCAACCCGGAGACCAAGTGCTGGATGTGGGCTGCGGTACGGGAACGCTGGCGATGGAAGTGGCACGCCGCGTGGGGCATACGGGCCGCGTCGCAGGTGTTGACCCAGGGACCGAGCAGATCACCTGTGCCAGAAGGAAAGCGGCTCGGCGCAACGTGCCCATCGATTTCCAAATCGGGGTGATTGAGCATCTCCCTTTCTCTGATCAGACATTCGATGTCGTGCTCTCTACCTTGATGATGCATCATTTGCAGG
>VBJK01000467.1:0-9509 GCA_005879655.1 Chloroflexota bacterium
GTCTTGTACACACCGCCCGTCACACCACGAAAGTCGGCAACACTTGAAGCCGTCGAGCTAACCGCACACGCGGAGGCAGGCGTCGAGGGTGGGGTCGGTGATTGGGGTGAAGTCGTAACAAGGTAGCCGTACCGGAAGGTGCGGCTGGATCACCTCCTTTCTAGGGAGTTGTTGAGATTCGTTAAAGAGTCTCTACTTCCAGGTCGATCCTCATTATTGTAATGAGGTTACGATGAGTAAGCTTATTCTTGATAACGTTTACTTGTAGTCTTGTTATCAAGCCTTACTACTCTTGAGTTGCTCGCGTATCTGCGATGCCTCTCTTACGGGCTTTTAGCTCAGGTGGTTAGAGCGCAGTCCTGATAAGACTGAGGTCCCTGGTTCGAGTCCAGGAAGGCCCACCATCGCGGAAGTGGGGGTTCGAGTCCCCTCATCTCCATACATGGGGATGTAGCTTAGTTGGTAGAGTGCCGCGCTTTGAGGGGATGTAGCTTAGTTGGTAGAGCGCCGCCTTTGCACGGCGGAGGTCAGGAGTTCGAGTCTCCTCATCTCCATCTAGAAGTATCTCGTCCACCCGTTTGTACATGCGGGTGGGATGGTGACTATAGCGAAAGGGAAACACCCGTTCCCATCCCGAACACGGTAGTTAAGCCTTTCAGCTCTCACGATACTGTGTGGGCAACTGCATGGGAAAATAGGACGTTGCCATTCCACCCGCCTGTATGGGCGGGTTTTTTTTGTGCTTAGACAGCGGTGCAATACCTGCCACAGGTAAGGTGTCAATTATTGAAACACAACATTTTGGAAGTTGAGTATAAATAGTTGAAGAGAGAAAATCCAGCAGATTTTCTCTCTTCAACCCTCACAACCCCTTATTGCTTACCTAGCTCGTAGCCTCTCATACGCCAGCCGCAATCCCTCCAACGGCAAATACTGATTGACATGCTCAATCTCAGGAATCAGCGGAGCCATCAGTTGAGCAAGACCGCCATGGGCAATAATATGGACATTACATTCCTCCGTCACCCCTGGTATCTCCTGACGTAAGCGCTTGAGCAAGCCTTGCACCAGGCCAACATGTCCGTAAATGATGCCCGACTGCATATTCTCGCTCGTATTTTTGCCTAGCGCTGAACGTGGGGGCACTAGGTCAACTCGATAGAGTCGCGATGCTGCACTGCTCAATGCCTCAGCTGAGATGACCAGACCAGGGGCGATGGCACCGCCTAAGAAATCTCCTTCAGAGGAGACCACATCAAAGGTTGTGGCTGTACTAAAGGCAATGATAATAGCCGGTCCACCATAAAGGTGATATGCGGCCAGCGTCGTCATGATGCGGTCCGATCCTAGTTCCCAGGGATTGTCAACGAGTAAGCTAACCCCTAGGTCCAGGTTATGTGAAATCACGAAGGCTTCTTTTTTGCAATAATGCATCGCAAGATCTTGGAATACAGGTGTTAGCGGCGGTACTACGCTTGACATAATGATGTCATCAATATTGTTCAGACTATATCCCGCATGGCGCAGAAGATCATTTAAGACCATTGCGTACTCGTCGGTAGTTCGTTGCCGTGCCGTCGAAACAACCCAATGATGTTTCATTGTTGCATCGTTATATAGGCCAAATTTGATATTCGTGTTGCTAATATCGATAGCCAGTAACATAAGTGCACCACTTTCTTATGCTCTTTCAATAAGGTTGTTCTGCATAATCATTGATGAGTAAATTATCCAATTAACTACTGAACTGAGGCGGCGTACTGCTTCAGGACTGTGCCGATTGCCGCAGGGTCGCCGTGGGCCATGTCGTTAACAAGCACAACTTCCTTAGCGGTACGCGTATCCAGGAATGCCAGGGATGTCGGTGCACGCAGGCGGCGGCGACTCAACCGTATGACCGCTGGAGCAAGTCCTCTCCCTTGGGTCTGGCTCGCGGCATGTTTTGTTATGCTCGGCGTTTGCTTGTCTTCCTCGCTGTGCGCTGGCGGTGGCATACCACGAGCTGTAACGTATCGTATATTGATAAGTGGCACGTGGGTAATCTTCTTGCCCGCTTGCTGCACAAAATCTTCTGGTGTAATGACGATGATCTGTTGGCTTGCTGTCTTGAGCCGATAGATATCACTAATCATTGTCCAGGCGCTACCTAAGCCGATAAACAAGAAGCTTCCCAGTAGGATCGTAGCAAAGATGGCTGAGAAAAGACCATGTTCATAGTTGAATGGGATGACTATAGGGGCAACCATGCCGCATAGCCCTAGCCCTAGTAGCATGCCAAGCGCCCAGCCTACTATGCCCAGGATGACTTTTTGACGCAACAGGGGAAATACTACCCATCCTGCTGGAAGATCGGTACTATCTCTGGCTCGTGCGAGTATCTCTTCTGCTATCATGAAAATGCTCCTTGTTACTCAGTCTTGATCATAACTTGTGCCATATTATAGCAGAAGGTACGTGATTTTTTGTACCGAGTAGCTGCGCAATTCATTGCGCGACCACATGCGCTATAATAGAGCAGAATTACGATGATGCAAGTTGTGGAGGACAACATTGATCTACCTCGAACACCTACTCGTAGCCACACACGGCACATTGCGATCTCAGGGCAAGCAAACCCACTTTGCGGCATTCAATCACGATAGTCGTCAGCTGGTATCTGGCGAATTCTTTGTGGCGGTACGCGGCGAATATAGCGATGGACATGATTACTTGCTGTATGCCGTCCAACTCGGTGCTGCTGGCTTGTTGGTTGAAGCACGTGTCATCAATAATCTTGCACAAGAGACGCTTGCCCAGTTGGAACATGTCACGATCGTTGTGGTGGAAAACACACGTCTTGCTCTGCGTCAATACGCCGCATATATCCTGGAACGCTGGCATCCTACGGTGATCGCGGTGACAGGTAGCGTCGGCAAGACGACGACGAAAGAGGCGATCGCAACCGTACTGGCGCAATCCTTCCCGACATTCAGGAGCTGGCAAGGGTACAACGATCTGCTGGGCATTCCGCTCTCACTAGGCCGTCTTGAGCCACAGCAGCAATTCGCTGTGCTGGAACTGAGCTGTGATCATCCAGGGGAGATTACAGAGCTGTGTAATATCGTACACCCGCATACAGGAGTCATCACGCACGTCAGTCCCACACAGTTACAATACTTTGGTGATATTGAACAGCTGGTGCAAGAATTCGGTCAATTGTTCACCTGTCTGCCCGCCGATGGCTATAGTGTCCTTAACGAAGATAACTGGTATGATCTGCCTGCTGTTACCTCTCTGCTACCAATGAAAACGGCACGCTACGATTATACGGCCTCGCTACCTATCGGCTATATCTCACAGGTCGCAGCAACGTGGCAGGGGCTCCAGGCCCACTATTACAGCAGGCGTGTCAATGGGTCAGAGACCGCTCAGGGTAGGGGAATACAGTTGGCATCTCGCCTGGTCGGGGGACATCATGTTGCTACCATGCATATGGCCTATCTCGTTGGCAAATTCTATGGTGTACCCGAAGAGCACGCGCATACTCGATGATACCCACAATGCTGCTCCTGCCGCAGTCCTGGCGGCACTCGCTACGCTGCAAGCTGTCACACCGCAGGGGGGACGGCGCATGGCTATCTTAGGCGATATGGTGAATCTGGGCGGCTATGAACAGGAGGCCCATTATCTAGCTGGTGTTGTTGCGGCACATACGGTAGATTACCTGATCACACGTGGCGAACGTGCGGCCATGATCGCGGACGCAGCCTATAAGGAGGGCTTGTCCGCTGAACGCATCATTGTCACGTCGAACTATGAAGATGCGGCACAGGCCGCTGATCATATTCTTGCGGCATTGTCGGAAGAAGATCCACAGGCTGCTTGCAATCACGTTGTTCTTGTTAAAGGTTCAGAAACTACACGTATGGAGCGCGTGACGGAACTGCTCATGGCGCAGCCCGCTCTGGCCGCAGAGCAATTGGTGCGTCAGACGCCCGGCTGGAAGCAAATAGTCGTGGCACGTGCGGAACGGCCAACCTGGGTAGAGATCAATTTGCGCGCCATCGCCAATAACACACGCAAAGTGAAAGAGATCGTAGGTCCGCATGTCGATATCCTGGTCAGTCTCAAAGCCGATGCCTATGGCCATGGAGCGATGAAAGTCGCACGTACTGTCCTTCACAATGGAGCCAGTATGCTAGGCGTTGCCACGGTGAGCGAGGCCACACCATTGCGCGAGGCAGGAATTACGGCTCCTATCCTTGTTTTCGGTTATATTCCGCTCTGGCAGATGCGCGAGGCTGCCCGCCTTGGTGTCACTGCTACACTCTATGCCATCGAAGCTGCCCAGGCCCTATCGCGTGCCGCCCTTGCATTGCAAAAAACAATGAAAGTCCATATCAAAGTAGATACTGGCATGAGTCGTTTAGGCATACGCTATGAACAGATCGACGAAATCAGCGCGCTCGTGCGAGAAGTTAACAGGCTCCCCGGACTTGAACTAGAGGGTCTCTACACGCACTTTGCCAATGCCGATGCCAGTGATCAAAGCTATACCCTGAAGCAACTGAACCGCTTCCAACAGGTCCTTGAGCAACTGGAAAAACAGGGATTATGCCCACCAATTGTTCATGCTTGTAACAGTGCTGCTACCATAAGTCTTCCTGCTGCGTATTATAATATGGTACGTGTAGGTGTTGCGGTTTATGGACTTGACCCCTCAGCAGATGTGCGTCTTCCTGTGGGTTTTCGCGCCGCGCTATCCTTCAAAACGCAAGTAGCTCAGGTAAAGATAGTACCGGCAGGCGAAGGTATCAGTTATGGTTGTACCTACATAACGAAACAGCCCACACGCATCGCTATCCTGCCAGTGGGGTACGCAGATGGTTTCCGCCGCGCACCAAAAAATTGGGGAAGTGTGCTCATTCACGGTCAAGAGGCACCGATCCTGGGACGTGTCTGTATGGATCAATGTATGATTGACGTAACCCACATACCGCAGACACGTATCGGCGACGAAGTAGTCCTGATTGGTCGCCAGGGGAATGCCGAACTCACAGCGGAAACGGTTGCCGAACGCCTGGGTACCATCAACTATGAAGTGGTTTCTGAGATCCTCGCCCGCGTACCTCGTGTGGACTAAAGCACAAGGCATGTCATGGCCCAGCGGGGCCCCCATAAAGGATGCGCCTACAATGGGATGCGCGGCCTGCGAGGTGTGTCCGTCCCATTAGGGGGCATCCTTTATGGGTGCCCTGAGGAGTTACTGAAAGTAAAACCATGCAAGAGTATACAGTAACAGAGCAACACAGCACCGCCACCAAGCCGCTCAGCGCTGTGGGTATTGCTAATCCAGCTTCTGGTGGCTATATCTACCACGTACAGCAAATTAAGGAGACTATCGCCTTTTTACAACAGCAAGGCTGGCGGGTGGAGTTAAAACTCACTCAAGCCATGGGCGATGCGCGTAGGCTGGCACGCGAAGCGGTGGCACAACACATTGATGTCGTTATTGCGGTTGGTGGCGATGGAACCATTAATGAGATTATTCAAGGACTTGCAGGGAGTGAGACTGCTCTGGGCGTACTGCCAAATGGTACCGTGAACGTTTGGGCTAGAGAAGTCGGTATTCCTATTGATATGGTGGGTGCGCGTGAGGTGCTCCTCAATGGACAAAGACAGAGCATCGATCTGGGAAAAATCAACGAGCGCTACTTTCTCTTGATGGCGGGCATTGGTCTAGATGGCGAAGTAACACATGCAGTGGAAAAGAAACGAGCTAAGTGGCTTGGAGCCATCGGCTATGCCTTAGTGGGCATCTGGCTTGGTTTGGGCTATGGAGGCTTCAGAACGGTTCTTCAACTGCATGGGCGGGTGATCAAAACCAATGCGCTGCAAGTGATTATTGGCAATACCCAGCTCTATGCTGGGACTATTAAATATACGTGGCGGGCGAAATGCAATGACGGTCTGCTAGATGTCTGTATCGTGCGGCGACAGAATCTGTTCCGGCGTTTTCTGGTCTTTCTAGACTTTTTGCTTCACCGCGAGCAACGACGCCAGTGGATTCGTTATGAGCAATGCACCGAGGTTAAGATACGCACACGCAAGCCGACCGCTATTCAGATCGATGGTGATGCGATGGGCTACACTGCTAGTGGGTATCCAGCGACAATTATTCGTATTGTGCCTAATGCCCTGAAAGTAATAGTTCCCCAACAGACTCCCGAAGTGTTATTTGATGACGCCTGAGGATGTCCACTCCTATTCTCTTTTAAGAGAGTACTTGTAAGAATAACAAGAGCCAATAAAAAAAATGTTCCTTCAATGGGCCTTCCATCGTCTTATTATTGCAAAGTAGTCTTGCTCTATTGACGGAAGTGGAATATGCTAAAGTAAGGCTAGAGATATGTTGGAGGAGCCTGATTAAAGATGGTTAAAACAATCTTGCAGGAGCAACAGCGCAAGCTGTTGGAACAAGAACGACACCTTGCCCACGAACTTCAAGCGTGTCTCGTAAGTTTCGAGGGGGCAGAAGAAGCCCATCGCGCAACATTACAACAAATTACTGCCTCGCTTGAGGATTTATTTCTCCTGGTGGTCGTAGGAGAATTTAATGCTGGTAAGTCCGCATGTATCAATACACTGCTGCGCCAAGAAGTACTGGAGGAAGGTGTCATCCCGACTACCCATCAGATTACGATTGTGCGCTATGGCCCAGCCAAAAAACAAATACTGAACAACCAGAACTTATTAGAGATCGAGTATCCAGCCAACTTCCTGCATGACGTTAGTATCGTTGATACGCCAGGCGTGAATGCCGTTTTACGCGAACACGAGCGCCTGACCGAAGAGTTCGTGCCACGTAGTGATCTGCTCCTCTTCATTACCTCTGCCGACCGTCCTTTTACACAGAGCGAACGGCTGTTTCTGGAACGTATTCGCGCGTGGGGCAAAAAGATCGTGATCATCGTGAACAAGATCGACCTGCTGCGCACGCCGCGCGACCAAGAACAAGTCATCACCTTCATGCGCGATAATTGTAAACGTTTGCTAGGCTTTGAACCTCAGATTTTCCCCGTTTCGGCGCTCCTCGCCTACAAAGCCCAAGCCGCGATGGGACACGATGCAGTAGCTTTGTGGGAACAGAGCCGCTTTGGTCCACTCGAAGATTATCTCTTCCGTACCTTGGATGCGGGAGAGCGTGTACGCCTAAAATTGTTGAGTCCACTAGGTGTTATGAATCGCTTGCTCACACAGACGCGTACTGCACTAGAACAACATATTACATTACTTGCAGAAGATGCTCGTACGGTGAGTACTATTGATCAGCAGTTGCAACTGTATCGAGAAGATATGGGAAAAAACTTCTCTCATCGTCTCGGCGAAATTGAAAACATCATTTTAGAGATGCGCATGCGTGGCGATCGCTTCTTGGACGAGACCATCCGTCTGGGACGTGTTTTGGATCTTATGCGCAGTGGGCGCATACAAGAAGAATTTGATCGGGATGTCGTTGGGGATACCGCCCAGCACATCGATCAAGCGATACAAGAATTGATCGACTGGCTGGTCGAGCACGAGCAGCGTCTCTGGCAGGATGTGATGGAGTATCTGGATCGCCGCCGTAAAGTGAGTATTCGGCGCGATAGCCAGCTGCTTGGCTCGGTGAGCCGTCAGTTCGACTATAACCGGCGCACGCTCTTGCAATCCGTCGCACAGACAGCCTCCCGCGTCATACAGAGCTATGATCGCCGAGTTGAGGCGATGGAACTTTCCCAGGATCTGCGCGCCGCTGTGACGCAAGCGGCCCTTGCTGGCGCGGGTGGCATTAGCTTGGGAGCCTTTATTGTCGCCCTGGTTGGGACCGCAATAGCAGATGTTACTGGTATTCTTGCAGGTGCTGTACTCTTCGGTCTTGGTTTGTATATTATCCCGGCACGCCGCCGCCGCGTCAAGCAAGAATTTGAGACAAAAATGGAGGAGCTACGCCAGCGTCTCCATCAAGCGCTCTCCGAGCAATTTAATAAACAACTCAATTATTCCCTCACCCGCGTGCAAGATGCCATTACACCTTATACCCGCTTCGTACGCGCTGAACAACAGAAAACTACTGAAATACAAAGCAAAATTGTACAATTAAATCATCAAATACTCTCACTGAAAAGTCAAATAGAAAGCATTAATTGAGATCCATTTGACGCGATTTATTTATGGTTCCTGATACACATTGCTCTTGTCTTACCATTCAATCACAAATATTGTATGAGAAACGCTGCTAAATGTTATTCTGCCACTTAGCAGCGTTTATTTTAATTAGTACTGAAAAGCACTTTATAGAGCCTAATGTTGTTCCAAAGATGTGATTGTGATATATGTATGTAAACTATAAGATTCCAAAGGATAGCAGATCTTCAAGATTTTTAGCGGAGAAAAGAAAAATATATGAGAAATATCTATAGACATCTAAAAAACAGAAGAATCAGCAATGTGCATTTTAAAAGATACTTCCTGATCTATCTTGGGCTGATCATCTACCTGCTGTTTTTTATTTCTGTGACGTGGACTGGCTGGTTTGATATCTTTTTCAGTGGAGCAGCTCTGCATGCCGGGGCAAAAGGGATCGATTTCTATCAATTGCCCAGGGGTGCCTGGGCTTTCTGGCATGGTGGAAGTTTGACGGGTGATCCTCTGGCCGATGGATCGCAGTATGCAAAGCAAGCGTACGCTAATGGGAATGTGTATCATCCTCTTTTTACACTGACACTCGGATCATTGCTTGCGCTATTTGATCCTGCGCTGTCACCGTATATCTTGCTGTCGAGCAAGCTCTTGCTCTCTCTTGTGGTCATCGCCTATTTCTTCTGGCGCTTCCGTGCCAGCAGGTATATTGGTTTTGCGGTATTCATTTTGCTGGCAAATTTTAGTGTCTATCTAGAACTTGCGGCATGGCAATTCCATTTTTTCTTCAATATGTTGCTGTTCCTTTTACTTATAGGGCTGGTAGAGAAGAGAGCAGCCTTACGCAATGGATCTTTGTATGCCCTGGGTATGCTGGTCAAGCCCGTTGGCTTGCTCTTTGTGCCCATGCTCCTCTTCAAGGGACGGCGCAGAACCGCTTTGCTGGGTATTGGGCTTTTTGCCTTAGCTACTGCACTTTTCTTAATTGGTGGAGTGGGCAGGTACTATGTTGAGAATCTGATGGCCAATGTGTCATCTTCAGGGGTCGCTGGTCCGAATCAAATCATTTCATTGGCCGCACTACTGCACTTTACGACACAATGGCCAGACTTCGTTTATCAAACCATTGAGTATAGTGCATTGCTCTTCATTATATTGCTGAGTGCACTAAGAAAAACACATATCACGACAGCACTATTTTTGCATATAGCGTTTTTTCTCTGTTTTTATAATATGGTATTTGAGTATCACTGGAGTTCGCTGGCCTATGTCCTCGCGGTAGGCGTGGTGGCCAGTCCTGAATTTCAAACCAGGTTCTCGCGCTTTTGTATCTTGCTCACTTGTCTGCC
>VBJK01000467.1:9519-14760 GCA_005879655.1 Chloroflexota bacterium
ATTCCAGGCGAAACAGCATGGAAGTGGATGGTTGTTAGTAAGCTGGTACCACTATTTCTGTTAGCGGTGAGTGTGCTGAGTGTTGACTTCATGCCAACTCTGAGGCCGATGCGAGCGTTGTGGCATGTGATGCGTAAGGTGAATGGGCGAGTGGATGTGTTTGGTGAGGAGCAGTGGCGGGCTGAGTAGCGTCTTGCGACGATTGGAAAATAGATGTCACGCATGAGTGCAGATTGATAATGATTCCGCTTAACTTATGCTCATATGTCATACTTATTTTTTTACTACTTCCTTGACAAAATGGCCAGGGTAGTATCATACTTTCATTGGTAATGGTATTTGTGACATTCACTCAGATATTACAAGATGCATCATTAATAGTGCAGAGTATGAGAATTATTTCCTTCTTCTCTAACAACAAGCAGCTCTGTAAGATGTGGATATGCACTTACCGTAGTATCTAAGCTTCTTTATTTTGATGGCAATGATGGAGGAAAGTCATGGCCAAGATAGTCTTTTGTGAAGATGAAAAGCTGCTTCAAAAGTTGATTTGCCGCATCTTGCGCTCAATGAGTCATGAGGTCTACGTAGCGTCGAATGGTCTCGCCGGATTAGTCCTCATCGAGCATGAACATCCAGATTTGATCCTCACGGATATTTCGATGCCAGGTTGCGACGGGTTCCAATTAGCTGATGCCGTGAAGGCACAACCTCATCTAGCTTCCATTCCGATTGTATTTGTGACGGCATTTGCCCAGCGCTATGATGTAGAAGAGGGCGCTCGTCATGGAGCAGCGGGCTATCTAGTCAAACCATTCAGTGCAGCAGAATTACGAGCCATGATAGAAACAGCTCTCATTCCTCATGGAGAATGCGATGTAGGAGGCAAAGATGAAAGCACGCTGTACACAGAAAAGCCCTAGCAGAAGTCTTCTGCGTGAGATGTTTATGGAACTGGGCCATGTGGTTCAACAAAGTATCGCAGACTCTTGGCTTGTACGCATCAGTCTGGCTACCATGGTCTTCATTATCTTCTCTTTTATCTTTACAAGGTTGATCAATGTGCTCACCACCGAGGGATTTGGGCCACATGGTGCCTGCTTACTGTGGTTGCCCGGCTTGATCACCCTCTACGTAGGATCTGATACCTTAATTGGGCTTGCCTACGTCTCCATTTCCGCAACTCTTATCTATTTGGTCTATAAAACGCGCCGCACTATCCCATTCCAGTGGGTATTTGTGGCTTTTGGTATTTTTATCATTGCCTGTGGAACAACACATTTTCTGGATGTTTGGACGCTGTGGGTCCCCACCTATTGGTTGTCAGGTACCGTGAAATTGCTGACAGCACTCGCGTCGGTGACAACAGCACTGGCTCTGCCCCCACTCGTACCCAAAGTGCTGGACTTGATACAGCTCGCCTCCGTCTCTGATGAGCGCAAACGACGATTGGAACAAGCCCATAATGAACTAGAGGTACTCTATGAGAAGAGCCAGAACCTCGATCGGCTTAAGACAACGTTCTTTACTAACGTCAGCCATGACTTGCGAACTCCACTCACCTTGATTCTTGGGCCGATAGATGCATTGCTGACAGCTCAGCAGTTAACTGAGCAGCAACGCCGTACACTGGGAGTCGTGCAACGCAACGCCTTGACGCTCCTTAAGCGCGTCAATGATCTGCTCATCGTGGCCCAACTCGAAGCAGGACAGATGGCTCTCAACATTACCGAAATCGACCTCGCACGATTGCTACAGGGGTGTGCTGCTCATTTTGAGATACTGGCACAGGACCGCCAAATCACTTTTACGGTAGAGGGTCTCACTTCTGTCTTAGCATACCTCGATGCAGAAAAGTTCCAGCACATCTGCTTGAACTTGCTCTCCAATGCCTTCAAATTTGTCCCTGATGGGGGGAGAGTTCGCTGTGTACTGTCCCAAGAAGGGGAGTGGGGCATCATCACCGTGCAAGATAATGGTCCAGGAATCAGATCTGAGCTGCGGCAAGCTATCTTTGAGCGCTTCTGGCAAGGGGAGGATAACCTGACACGGCGCTTCGAGGGAACAGGATTAGGACTGGCTATTGTAAAGGAATTAGTCGAGCTGCACAATGGTATCAGTACTGTCGGCAATGCGCCAGAAGGAGGAGCGCTTTTCACTGTCAAGTTGCCCCTTGATGCAGTGACACCTGCCTGCTCTCAACCCTCCTTACTTCAGTCTCCTGTCAATGAAGAGCAAGCAGCTCTCTTTCTAACTGACCTGTCCCCGGTGCCAAAGTATGAGGCTGACAGCGTGCCGACTGGTCAGAGCGGGCTGAAGGAAGGCTCGCAGACGCTTGTGCTGGTAGTTGACGACCATCAGGAGATGGCCCGTTTCCTGGTTGATATTCTTGCGCCTGAGTACCGTGTGGCAGTGGCAGGGGATGGTCTGGATGGTCTGGAGAAAGCACTGACCCTACAGCCGGATCTTATACTCTGCGATATAATGATGCCACATATGAGCGGAGAGCAGTTCATCACGCAGGTACGGGCGCATAGCGCCCTTGACGGCATCCCCATCATAGTCCTCTCGGCACGGGCAGATGACGCCTTACGTATCCAGTTACTATGTGAGGGCGCGAGCGAGTATCTCGTTAAGCCATTCTTTCCAGAGGAGCTACGAGCTAAAGCTGCCACCCTCATCGCAATGAAGCTGACCCGTCAGGTGCTTCAGCAGGAGGTGACGACCCAAGATCAGAATCTGGTAATCCTGGCCAGAGAGGTCACCCTGCGCAAGCGAGAGAGTCAGCAGGCACTGGAAGAGCTACGACGCGTCAACAAGCAGCTTATACACGCGAGCCAAGTACAACGCAATTTTGTCGCCATCGTCAGCCATGAGTGCCGCACGTCGCTAGCCAGCGTGCAGGGTTTTGCTGAACTGATGCGTGATGAGATGCTCAGTCCAGAAGAGATGAAGGAATTTGCAGCTGATATCTTTATCGAGGCTAAGCGGCTTGGTCGTATGCTTACTGACTTGCTTGACTTGGAACGGATGAAGTCGGGGAGGATGCAGCTGATTCGGGAGCCTGTAAAGCTGAATGCTCTGATCAGGGAAGTGCTGGAGCATCTTCGTCCGATCTCGTCGCAGCACACTTTCAATCTGCAATTGGATGAGGCGCTACCTGATTGTCAAGGCGATAAAGACAAATTGGCTCAGGTTGTCACTAACCTGCTCAGTAACGCCATCAAGTATTCGCCTGACGGGGGAGAGATTGTTGTGGGGAGCCAGCTTGAACAGGAGATGGTGCGGGTATGGGTGCAGGATCATGGCATAGGTATTCCACCTGAGTCTTTGGAGGAGGTGTTTATCCCCTATTCTCGGATCGAAGCGGGAACTACACGCTATATCAAAGGGACAGGCCTCGGACTCTCTATTGTTCGTCAGGTTATCCAGATACATGGAGGGCATATCTGGGTTGAAAGTAGTCTTGGGCAAGGCTCACGTTTTCACTTCACTGTTCCATTAGCATAAGGTCTTGCTTTTATCTGTACTGCTTCCGCAGCTATATGCTCCTTGAGTATGGAGGGCCTATTGGAAGGTAACATTGATGCTATGACGTAGAACGATTGAAGATGTACAAACGTCATTTCCTGCGACCTTCCAATAACGCTAATTCATCATGGTACGAAAAGCGCCCGCACGCATCCATCCTCCTTATGTTTGAACATATCGTACCCGCGTGGGGCATCCTCAAGCGAGAAGCGATGTGTTGCGAGATACGAAGGATCAAGCCTGCCACGTGCCACGTGCTCTAGTAGCAGTGGTATGTACCTCTGTCCGTGCTGTTGCGCACTACGAACGGTAAGCCCCTTATTCATGATGCTACCGATAGGAAACTTATCCATTAGCCCATAGACGCCTAGAATTGAGACTATTCCACCTTTACGACAAGCCATGATTGCCTCTCTGAGTGCTTGGCCACGGTCCGTATGCAGATGTAATGCCTGCTTCACACGGTCATATGTGTACCCAATACCGGTGCCATGTGCCTCCATCCCCACCGCGTCAATACAGGCATCAAGGCCACGCCCCCCCGTCATATCCTTGAGGGTCTCAACGATGCTATCGACCTGAGTATAGTCGATCGTCTCAGCTCCTGCCCTCTCCCTTGCCATCTGTAACCGCTCAGGGAAGCGGTCAATAGCAATCACGCGCTCGGCTCCCAGCAGGAAGGCGCTCTGTATTGCCATCAGTCCTACGCCGCCACAGCCCCACACGGCAAGCGTGTCTCCTGGCTGGATAGCGCAGAAGTCAGCCCCCATATAGCCGGTTGGTACGGCGTCGGAAAGGAAGAGCACCTGTTCATCGCGTAGCCCCTGGGGGATATGAAAGCAGTCATTATCTGCATGTGGCACTCGTATATACTGTGCGTGCGCGCCTGCATAGCCACCGAAGGCGTGCGTGTAGCCGTAGATACCAGCAGTAGGATACCCCAACAGAGGCTCTTGCAGCTCCACATTGGGATTCGTATTATCACAGAGCGAGTAGAGGTCATGCTGGCAGTACCAGCAGGCACCACATGCGATGACAGACGGGACAACCACACGGTCGCCCTCCTTTACCTTCCGCACTTGGCTACCGACCTCCACAACGCGTCCTATAAACTCGTGACCGATCACATCTCCTGGGCGCATGGTTGGTATGTATCCGTCGATGAAATGGAGATCGGAGCCACAGGTCGTAGACATCATTACCTGCAAGATAGCGTCGTGTGGAGTCACTATTTCGGGGTCAGGCACCGTCTCCACACGTAGATCGTTGACCCCATGCCAACAGAGTGCTCGCATTGGTCTATCCTCCTTAATGAGTGTGAGCGCTAATGCGTGCGGACGGGTTGCGCTCTAGGGTCGGGATTTCGCCCGTCTCAGCCAGACTTTTGAAACGCCGGAGTGCCTTTTCCGCTAACATGTGTCCCGCAATGCCCAGATGTTTTGCCATCCTACTGCTCAATCTGTCAGCTGGTGGATAGAAGCGCAAGTTTAGCGTTGTCTCCGTTCCCCAGTCTCTTGGTGCGGGACGGAAGCGCACCGAACCCTCATTGGATAGTGGTGCTCCCTCCAGTGACTCCCAGCGCAAAATTTGGCCGGGAAAATCCACTACGACCTGGGTCTCCCATTCTAGAGGCCGTGCGAAGGGAACACGTACGCGCCAGAGCACACGATTCTCGCTCAATGCTGTCACCTCAGCGAGGTCATACATGAT
>VBJK01000468.1 GCA_005879655.1 Chloroflexota bacterium
CAGTCTAACACATACGAGAACAGGTAGAGTGCGATCAGTGCTAACCAGAAATAAGGGATAGCAGAGAGAAAATTCATGACAGGTGAGAGAATGGTATCAAGTGCTGTACCACGCCTCCAGGCGGTAACAATCCCCAGCAAGCAACCAAGCAAGAAACCAATGATGACTGCAACACCGCCTAGCATAACCGACCATCCCATGTCTTGTCCGATAATCTTAGCAACGGGAGTGGGAAAGTACTGGATAGAATAACCCAGGTTGCCGTGCAGCAGATCGCCGAGATACTTGATGTACTGTAGCCATAGGGGATCGTGCGTGTTCAAACCAAACATAGCCGAGAGACTTGCTCTCATCTCAGGAGAGACATGTCCCTTCAACGACATTTTACCCACGATTGCAGCCACAGGATCACCGGGAGCTAGACGGGGGATAAAAAAGTCGAGCGTAATAGCTACCCAAATAGCGAAAACGTAAAACAACATGCGACGTATCAGATGATGCATCTGCTTGTTCCTCCTCGTTTAGATACTTTTGAAAAACTTACCCAATGGGAATGGCTTGCCTTAAGCCATTCCCATTGAAACACAAAGGTGGGCAAACCACATAGGAACGGGGCGAGCCACACCGCTACGACACAGGTTGGAGATGCAGAATTACCTGTTCGTAGTCAGGGCCTGTGTTTGGGCTACCACTCGCATATGGGTTATTCTGATCAGGCTAGCCAGTGAAGTTTGTGGTGGAGTATTCGTCGTAGTCAGCGCCAGTCCAGAGAGGCATGAATGGCTGGTTTTCGACGAAGACTTTCTCAATGCCCTCAATGGCTTGCTTTTGCTTGGCTAGATTGGAGGTTGAGGCGTATTGGTTCAGGTACTTGTCGGTTGTAGGATTGTTCCAGCCTACATAGTTGGACTTGCCCTCACCAATCTGAGCACTATGGAGGTAGTAATAGTACAGATAGTACGGAGTGGGACCTCCAAGCATGCTACAGAACATCATCTGATAGTCATACTTACCCTCAGTGAGGAGGGTGTAGTAGTTGTCTTCACCCACTGTTACGTTCTTGATTTCGATACCAACGGCCCTGGCTTGGTCAGCGATCAGTTTTGCAGCCGCGTTCCAGTCAGAGTAAGAGTCAACACTTCTCAAAGTGAAGGACAGGCGTTGACCTTTCTTTTGGTAGATGCCATCTGACCCTTTTGTGAAACCAGCGTCGGTCAGATATTTCTGAGCCTTGACAGTGTCAGCGGATATTGGCAGGTTAGCATACTGGGAGGCTAGCCAATTTTTCGCGGTCGGCATGACCAATCCGGTTATACTTGCAGGAGGCTCTAAGCCTGCTGTTGCCTGTTGTGCTATCGCGTTGCGGTCAAGAGTGGTACTCAGTGCCAGGCGAATGGGCAGACCAGCCTGACCACCGAGGAGAGGATCTTTCTGATTGGGACAAATTGCATAGAGATTAATGGGGTCCATGAAGAGGTGATTGTGTGCGGGATCTTTCGCAACATAGTCCTGCTGGAGCGTTGGCGAGAAGTAGCCAGCCCAGTCGATATCGCCTTTCGACAGAGCTAGTTGCAAGGCCGCGTTATCTTTATATTCAGGGAAACGTATTTCGGCGACTTTTACTTTATCAACCTGCCAGTAGTTGGGATTCTTATTATACACAGCCAGATCAGGCTGGTATTTGGTCAAGAGGAAAGGACCAGTACCAACGAGCTTATCAGTCAGATACTTGGTTGGGTCACCAACACTGGCAAAGATGTGTTTAGGAATGATGAACACTTTCCCGGCAATATTCTCTAATGCAGGGAGATAGGCTTTCTGAAAGGTCATTTTGAGTGTATTGGCATCAGGTGCGGATACCTCTTTGAGGAAATTCCAAACACCCAGGCCATCCGCTGCTGGATACTGTTTCATGATGTTGAATGTGAATGTAACATCATCAGCAGAAAATGGCGTTCCATCATTCCATTTCACATTCTGACGAATAGTGAAGGTTACTTGTGTATGATCACCATTCCACTTATAGCCAGTTGCCAACATAGGCGTGAATGAGCCATCATTGACATTCACAAAGTACAGAGTCTCATAGATCAGTCCCTGAACACCTGCATTGGCGTGAACGTTAAAGGGGTTAAAGCCAGATTGAGCGAAATCAGAGGATTGAGTGGCAACTTTGAGAAGCCCTTTTTTGTTGCTCGTAGTGCCGACTGCTCCACAAGCTGTAAGTGTCATTACTAGTATGACAAGCAATATCCTCAAGATTGCTCTGGTCTTGAATTTTGCTCCTGATGCTCGTGGCAGTTGGTTAGCAGTCATATAAAATCTCCTAAAAGCTATATGCGCGAATAAGTATTTCGCGTCTATAGTATTGTATAACAAATTTTAGGAGCGTAATACATAACCATGCCATTATTCAGGGATGATAGCAAGCTTGTGGATCGCATCAAAGATCTGTAGAATGTCTAAGTCGATGGCCATTGAAGCTTCCTCCCTCTTGCACCACCACACCACTCGACGCAGAAATGATGATCCTCTTGCAGACCGTCGTGCCGCAGCACAACTGGACGTGCAGTCATCTACACATTCGTGATTCCAACACATAAAGATGATGCTTCGTCAAAGACAGGTGCGGAGCCACTTTACAGGGAAGTGCATCTCGTTGCGCAGCCCGTGGGCTAGACAGAGGCTCCTCCTGGCTTTCTAAGCAGGAGGAAAGTTCCCTATGGTGTAAAGAGTATGCCAAGGGATCCAATAATTCTGGCTGATATCATGCCGTCCATAAATTGCACGGGATTCTCTGGATCCAAGCGAAGTTCTGAGAAGTGTGCAACGATCCTCTCTAAGACAATGCGTCCCTCTAAACGGGCCAGAAAAGCGCCCAGGCAGAAATGGATGCCATGACCAAAAGTCAGATGGGGGTTCGGAGAACGCCGGATATCAAATCGCGAAGCTTGAGGAAAATACCGTTCGTCGAAGTTAGCAGCCCCCGTCCAAGCAGCTACTGTCTCCCCGGCTTTGATCTGGTATCCATGAAGCACGGTATCATGGCGGGCTGTGCGCCACAGGCTGGCAGGGGCAACGTCATAGCGCAACGTCTCTTCGATAGCCCCCGCTATCAGCGACGGATCATTGCGTAGAGCCAGGTAGATCTCTGGATGCTGACACAGACGATAGAGGCAATGGCTAAGCAGGGTGACAATGGATGCATTGCCCGACAGTGTTATGTCTATGCACAGGCAGATGATTTGTTCCGTCGTCAAATGTGTTTTAGTCTCCTGTGCTACCAATAATTCGGTGATGAGGTCATCTCGCGGATTGCATTTTCGATCGTCAAGCAAACTTGAGAAGTAGTGGATAAGTTCACTGTTATCGGGATTCGAGAGGCCTACTATCTGAGCAACTACTTGACGAGACCATTGCTGGAGAGGCTTTTGGTCTTGTAAAGGCAATTTGAGCATTTCGATAACAACGCGTACTGGTAGCTGAAAGATCAACTCAGCGACGACATTCATTTTTCCTCTGGCAAAAGCAGGCTCTAACAGCTCATCAACAATCCTGATGAGACTTGGCGTCAGCTCTTCAATATGCAGCGGAGTGAATGCTTTTGACACCAAGCGACGTAACTGTTGATGCAGCGGTGGATCAGACTTTCCCAATATAAACGGCAAGCTCTCCGGCATGATCTTGTCGATAGAAAACGTAGCAGAATCCAAAAGCACGTGTTGGACATCTTCGTAAAGAAATACGTCCCACAGATTATACTCTGGACGGTAGCGCACAGGTTGGGTTTTCTGCATGTGATGAAACCAAGCTATCTGTGACTCGATTGAAGGGCCTAGCTCGTTCCTAAGGTTTTTTCTGGATAGTTCTTGTGGCATCTCCTTGCTCATCTTGCATGTCTCCTTTTCTAGTGCAGAAGCCCAAAACCCTTTGGGGAATGGGAGAATTTGGGGACACCCCAAACCCTGCCAGGGTGGCTTCGCCAAATGCCACCCCCAAGCCCTACTCCCTCTCTTGTTTCTGCACTAGGAAAGAGAAAGTCCCGGCCTTGGCTTTATCAGGCTCTGAGTGGGTGTATTGGAAAAGATCAAACGACGGTGTCCAATACTGATCTGATCTCCGTCAACGAGCTTGTGCCCAACTCCTGAAGCCAGTTGTTGTCCGTTGATGAGCACTCCTCCGTTGCCATCCAACTCAAAGAGGTAGTAATCCTCATCCTTTTTGTTGAGCAGTATATGGTGTGCAGAGATCAGCTCATCTCCGTCTAGTACGATATCATTAGAGCTATCTTTCCCAAGTCTGAGAGCATCCTTTTCAAACAATATCTCACGCACATCTTCTGAAAATGTTGTAAAAGCCATGAGACGATTTTTGAGGGGCAAGGCTGGCCTGGTATCCAGCAGAAAGGCTGGTTGCTCTGGAGGGACGAACGAGGGTAATACCACTTTAAACCAGGCTGGTTGCCTGTTTTTCATCCCTATCGCGTGTTGTGTTATTGAAGATTCTGCTGCCTCTAGCAATGGCGAGAATTGTTCAAAATACAGTTGTGCATAGAGTCCATCCAATGCCAGTAACTGCTGGTGCGTGCCGCGTTCAATAATTTCACCTTTGTTGACCACGAGAATCATATCAGCGGCCAGAATGGTTGAGAGACGATGAGCGATGACCAGAGCCGTGCGGCCTTTCATCAATGTTTCCAGCGCAGACTGTACCAGACGTTCTGAGAGTGTGTCAAGAGAACTGGTAGCCTCATCTAGAATAAGGATACGTGGATTTTTAAGGACGACACGTGCAATCGCAATGCGTTGCTTTTCACCTCCCGAAAGTTTGTAGCCGCGCTCACCAACGATGGTATCATAACCATTTTCCAGTTCCATAATGCGATCATGGATGGCTGTCGCTTGTGCCGCAGCAATGACTTCTGCCTCAGTAGCATCGGGACGAGCATACAAGATGTTCTCGCGGATCGAGGCATGAAGCAGGTAGCTCTCCTGTGTCACGACGCCTATCAATTCACCGAGGGAAGACAGCGCGATGTCTTTCACATTGATACCATCGATCTCGACTGCTCCGCTCTCAACGTCGTAGAGACGCGCAATCATAGAGGTGAGGGTGGTCTTTCCCGCACCGCTGGGACCAACCAGGGCTACGAGTTGTCCAGGTTTGATGGAGAACGTAATGTTTTTCAGCACCAGAGGTAGCTCCTGCTCGCTGGAGCCAGCGGAGGGGTCAGTAGAGACAGGACTGGTCCCTGTGCGGTTTCCTGCAACTCCTCCTTCCTTCTTTATCCCGGCCAATGTACCATATTCATTGCGCTTATAGCTGAATGTGACCTGCTTGAACGTTACTTCGCCTCGCACCTCTTCTGGTTTGAGCTGGAGCGCATATGGCTTGTCAGTAATATCAACTGGCATATCCAGGTACTCGAAGATGCGCTCGAAGAGAGCCAGTGCCCCCTGAAGCTCGATCTGCAAACTCAGCAGTCGTCCACAGGGCATCAGGAGTCTTGTTTGCAGGATGACGAAGGAGATCATCGTACCGATTGTTATAGAGCTTCCCAGTACAGGGATCTGCTTTGTCAGTTGCAAACCACCGATGAGATAGACTAGAGCGGGTATGGTGGCGAAGAAGATGCCTACGAACATCAGCAACCACTGCCCAATCATCAGCTGGCGTACTGTTAGCCTGGACAGTTTTTGATTCTCTTCTTCAAATTGGGCTTGTGTATATTTCTGCCGCCCGAAAACTTTGACCAGCAGAATACCACTCACCGAGAGGGTTTCTTGTATCAGCACAGCGAGAGAGGCCTGACTTTTCTGAGCCTCTTTCGTCGTTTGTTTCTGGAGCTTCCCCGCTTTATAGCTCATTAACATAAAGATAGGCAGCAGGCTGAGCGCAATGCATGCCAGAAACGGGCTGAGCAAGATCATCGCAATGATGATACTCCCCATTGTCACCAGATTCGAGATCAAATTGGTGGCTGTATACGTAATAACACCCTGGACACCACTAATATCATTGGA
>VBJK01000536.1 GCA_005879655.1 Chloroflexota bacterium
GGCGATTGTTTCGGCGAGTTTAACATTCTTTAGAATTCTTCTTACTTACTTATTTATATAGCAAGGTTTAGTTTAGTTTAGCTTTTAGCTAGAGAAATCTACAGCGGAATTAGTTGTATCGATTTCCTACACTTTTTACAACTCCTCGAACAAACCTTTCTATACAAAACCTTAACAAAATCGACGACCCTTCATTCGACTGGCCATCGTTTGATCGAATCGTCGAAGAAAAATACAAAAAAACAGTGCACTTTGACTTTACCGCGCGTTCCGAACTATCTCCGAACTTCCCGAAACGTTTCTGATCTTTCAGTTTTCGAGTTTATCTTGATTTAGAATCCTTTTCCAATTTGCTAGCAATAACGAACGAACTAACCATGGTTGTGGAGACGCGTAATGCACCTACGTTCTCCTATGATGTCCAGAAACAGCTCTGGGACATTCGACGAGAGTATGCGATACTCTCGGGCTTCTACTTCTCTGAAGCCATCGAAGAAAAGGCCATCGAAAGCCTCTCTGTCGAGGATGCGACTGCAGCAGTTGCTGAAGCAGAGTTGAAATTGGCTACCTTCAAGAAGAAGGATGAAGCCAAGAAAAAGAGGACGGGGAAGCAACCGGAGCAATCCCCTCCCGAAACTGATCCCGAGATCAGCGAAAAGCCTGCCAACGAGGGTGAAGGAAAACCTTCCGACGACAGCAACGACAAACAGGATGAGGCAGAAATCGCATCCGATCCTGGCAACGATGAATCGACCTCCGAGAAGAAGAAGTCCAAACGTAAATCGGCGGCCGATTCGGATCCCTCCGATCCTGGAGATTCATCCGACGATGACGGAGACGATCGCAACAGAACCAGTCGCGGCGACAAAGCAAAGATTCGTGGCCGCACTCCGCGAATTGAGGTAGACACCACCTCAAAGAAGAAGGTGTTTAAAACGGAGCCTCCCAAGAAGTACACCGGCGAAAAAGACAAAGAGCGTACATACGACGCCGTCCAATTGTTCTTGAGTCAATTGTCCCGATATCTCAGAATCTCCACAGAAATCGACATGAAAGCCGACATCTCCGAGTACGTCGCAGCCTTTCTCGATGGCTTCGCCTATAAATGGTTCAGTAACCTCAAGAAACCAGAGAAAGCACCGTTCCTTTGGGAGGACTTCGAAGCCGCATTGCGTAAGAAGTTTATTCCATTAGCTCACATTGAACAAGCAATCACAAAGTACCTCGCGATCGAACAGACGGACGGTAAATCGGTCTCAGAATATATCGTAGAGCGTGAAGACATGGAGACAATGCTTGGTGACGCGATTACTGATCGAATTATCAAGAGCAGCTTTAGGAAAGGTTTGCATAGGTGGCTTCGCGAGAAGATGTCGCCTTTTTCAGATCTTTTTCATGAAGAATACATACATAAGATAAAAGTTCTTGATCAAAATGCAAAGAAGCAGAAGATTGAATTGTACAACTCGAAGAAAGAAGAATTCAAAGATTTCAAGTCTTCAACATTCTCGAAATCATACAGAAAGCTGAGAAATCAGTCTGAAAGCGATGAAGACAAAGGTTCTGATAATGCGAGTTCTTTGAAATCTGAAAAGGATACTGATAAGAACCAGATGTCGAAGAAGGAGATGCGCAAGAAGGACATTTGTTTTAATTGTCACTGATCAGCAACTCCGTAACTTCACTATGTGCCAACTATTGTGAACTAGGTAACAAGTAAGATCTCAAGAGGGGTGATGAGACAATGCAAGCTTGCAACTAGGTCAAACTAGATACTACTAGAGTCCACGGGAATAGTTTCGTAATAGACATTATTTCAATTATATAACGAGATACATCAAAATACGCCTCCTCCGACCCAATGCATCGTTCCCCGACTCATTTGAGCATCTGTCCTAAATCCCGATTCCCAAGCAAGGGTTGTGCTCTGTTCTCTAAAACATTTAGAAGTGAATGAGCAGTGTGGTACCTCGACTGGCACTTAGATTTCCGCATCCTCATCGCCGTCCTCATCATCGCTCAAGATCTTCTTTGGATATCCATGCTTCTGCATTTCAGCAGCACATGCATTCACCTCGGCGGTTAATGTGGTCAGGTTGACTTTTCCCATTCCAGTGAGAAAAGTCAAAAACTCGGTTTGTAATTTGTATGGAAAGGTCGCTGGTTTGAAACCGTCGTTTAGAGTCGTAAGTTCCTTGAGTGGTATAACCGGCAAGACCCCATCCTATCTGCAGCAATTAGTAAAATGTCAAGTTATTGGAAGTTACCAAAACACACATCCACGCCAATGCCGGCTTGGGAATCTCGTCTCGTATACATTGACCTTCGGAGTTGCGGACATATCCTAAGCCTCCGCGACCGAAGAAAGTTTTGACCATGGCAGCAATAATGGCGGGATGTCTAAACCTCCCTCGACGTACCTTCGATTAGAGTTATTGTTGAAGAACGTACTTTGGGATCAGGAAAAAGGAAAGCATATTCGGTTTGTAATGCACAGACCAAAGCCACTCGCGCAACAGGGTCTGTTATCTGCGTGATTCCGTAGGTTGCAAGTCCGCCTTCTTGAATGTAAGTTTTCATCTCCGAAACGCGATTCCAAAGTCTTTGTCGTATCTAAACATCAGCATTATAAAGCAATGAACAACAGCAACAACCTGTGCTGACAAAGGATACTCATCGTCCTTCTTCTGAAACACCGTCCCCCACTGAGCAATAGCCAATTGATCTCGGACGAATATGTAGTGGACGGAAAAGAGTGGGTGTGGGCGAAGAACGAAATGTAAACAACAACAATCTTTGCTTAGTAAGTAATGCATGATGGCCAATCACACCCCGTTGAAGCCTGAACAGGCTTGGAAAAGTATGATTCAGGAAATAAGTTCTCAGACTGATATGAGTATGCTCAGCATTTCGACCATGCAGTAATTAGTTGACCCCTGCTAAAATTTGGCGAATTTGGCAGAAACCACATGATGAAACCAGATAAAGCCGGCCCTGACTGATTTCCCACCGCTTTAATGCAATTCCTGTCGATAATGCGTTAATCGTGCATATCTGCCATGCACCTTGAAATAAGTCCTGTCTCAGGTTTAGAGTAATTAGAAAGGACTACTTTTGCACGCATGAGGTCAGCAAATCACGTTGCGAGCAAGAACTACATGTTCTATGCCTGGAATGCATGGTACGATATTGCCGTGCACGATTCGAGCTTACGGTTTTTGAAGCGCAGATCGACGGCTTCCACACAAAATTGCATTGCAGATCTGCCACTGCAATAGCCTGGCAGGTTTTAATACGTGCACCACACAAAATTGCCCGACGCCACCACTTAATTTTGACCCCATCAATGTCGCACATCAAGGGATTTCGGCTACGTATCCTAACTCCATGATCGCCCTCAAAGAGATTATTCGCTGTTGTCCTGAGTCCAAGTACGAAATGATACCGTGTTAATTAGGTTCGCAGAAGGCGAAGGATCACACAGTATGGCCAATCGTCGAGCGGAGAGGCACATCCAGATCATGGAATGTACAAGGTTAAAAAAGCGCAATGGTTTGACGTGGTGGAAATTGATACAATAGAAAGAGGAGTGCATTTAATACCATGTTATGGAGGATCATTGGTGGCCACTTGTATGACTACGGCGACGTCTTTGCCTGCGTTAGAAGTACACGACGAGTTTTTTATCAATAATCAGATAGATTTGAGTATGTATAATATCATTTATTGAGTGATGCGAACTACGAATTCAGCAGTGATGAGGTTTCGCGTGCATAGTTCGTGCACAAGTCTCTTGTTTCAGGATCATTGTACATGATTCATGCACGATGAATTTTGTTTGAGGATTGCTCGGCACAATGCTTTTTCGTGGTGTAAATTTTAATCCCGACCAGGTGTTGTCTAGCTAGTTACGTCCCGAACTAGGTAGAGCGCGAACGTGACTCCTGATGTAAAAAATCTTTTTAATATTTGTTTTATAATTGTTATATAGATTTATCATGTGATAAAACTGTTGAT
>VBJK01000537.1:0-2818 GCA_005879655.1 Chloroflexota bacterium
ACCTCAAACGCCGAAAATCGGAGCCGCAGAGCCGCCCTTGCGGCTGCGCCGCACGCCGGACGGCCCAAGACTGTCACGGAGCTCCGGCCAGGAGCCTACAACCAGACAAGGTCCGGCGCCAGACGGGGAAGAGCGAGGTGTTACCTCCCCTGGCTGGCCGAGGAAGTGCCAGCCCTATTTTGGTGTGGCTCCGAGCCCTCCGTCGGGGAGCGGCAAGTTGGCCTGGGACGGTCCACGCCCAAGGCGGACCATCTGCACGCCCTCCCGGGCGCTCGTCCTGGAGTTGAGAGTGGCTCGGCGATGGCCAGGCTAGAGGGAACAACAAAGATCTATTCCATATCGGAGCAGTGTGAGGCGGCTTCTTGGCGAGAATGCCGGTCGCCTGCTTCAAAAGTCTCTATGCGCTTTGCCTCTATCTATCTACCTCGCCAAGGGCTTCCAAGCGTTGACATTTCTTAGAATTAGTCGTAAGCTTTAGGACAAGTATAGAAGCAATGCCGAGTCAAGTCATTGTTGGAGACGGCTCTTTGTTGAGGTAATCAAATCTTGGGAGGACAGCCTGGCATGAGATCTCTCTTAGGTTGGTTTGATCCGAAATCAGCGCTGGTGACAGTAATAGTTGCGCCGTTTCTTTTATACCTAGCCAAGATTTTTCTTGCTCATCTCAAAAAAGGGGGGGCATATATACTAGAGGGTTTTCTATACTGGATAAGTCGTCTTCTCAAGCACTCACTCGCGGGTAGCCTCACTCTAAGGCGATACTGCCGAATTCAGCTTGCAGGACAAAGTCAGTACCTTTATGTACCATCGTCTCGTGACGTAAAGCTCCCAATTGATCGTGTATTTGTAACCTTGAGTCTTGATTCATCGCCGGAGATCCCGGCTCGGGGAAATCCTCGCTAGTTAAGTGGCTCTTTCGTGACACATGCAAATCCGCCCAGAAGAACCCTTCCAAGACCAGGCTGCCGGTCTTGGCGGAATTGAAAAACCTGCAAATACCGTCTAACGTTAGAAACAACAGTTTGGGATCTTGGCTCTACAGAATGTTGCAGGCTGAGACCTCTAAAGCTCAGGTTTATCAAATGGAGCAGTGCTTCGAAGCCTACGCTCAGACTAGCGGTCTCCTTGTTCTGCTCGACGGGCTAGATGAGGTAGCTTCTCATGACTATCCTCGGGTAGAATCGGCAATCCTAGGGTTAAGCAAGGTGTTGGCGAACGCGAGTGACAAAAACATACTTATCGTGACCACGCGAGTGCAATTTTTGCATCAAATTCGAGATGCGTACCGCGACTTCTTTGGGCCGGTTCTTTTCCTCCGGGCCTTTACCCCTAGTGACATATACGAGTTTTTAACACGCTGGCCATTCACATCAGATTCCGACGGAGCAATTGGTCGTATTTACAACGAGCTTACCGATAAGCCAACCCTCCGTGAGATGTGCAGAAATCCTTTGGTGCTGTCAATGTTTGTTGCCGAGAGTCAATCGAAAGGTCTTTCAATCGACCACGAAACTCGCACCGAATTCTACTCGAAAGTAACCGAGGAATTAGTGATACGCCGCAGGCTTTACCAGAAAGGAGGAGCTATAGCTGGAGGGCCCAAGCTGCGAGAACAGCGCGAGAAAATTCTCGGGCGCTTGGCCCTGGAACACCTGCTAGACAGATATCAGCCAGCCAATCTCCTCACATGGGAGGCGGCATTAAATGTCACACAAGAGGTCTCTGGCTGTACCGCTTCTGAAGCGGAGTCGCTATTCCGAGAAATTGCAAAGGAAACCGGCCTTGTAACCGAAGAGCGCATTGGGCATACCTTTAGGTTCATACATCTTACATTTTGTGAGTTCCTTGCAGCTTATGAAGCTGTACAAGCTTCCGAAAACGGATGGCAAAACTTATTGGCCAACCATCGCATGTTTCAAAGCCACGATGAACCTCAACTCAAGTCGCGCCTAGTCGAAGTTATCCCGTTTGCCGGAGGACTCCTGCCTCGTTCTAGAAGAGGCCAAGCCATAAAAGAGCTTTCAGAGATTCATGATGATCGCTTGCTAGCTCGAACTTTCCTGGAGACGAAGCTGTATGAACATCAAGAATGGCCTCGATTTGTGGCGCGTGAGATGTCTGAGCTGATTGAGGTTCCTGAGAGTGAGTGGAATGAGGAGTGGCTACAGAGATTATATCTATTTAATGTTGCTGTACTAGATGCAACTCGATGTGCAGAGCATGTGAAAACCATCAACGTATCTGTCAATTTACAAGACTTTTTTCGCCAATTAGTGGAGAGGCAGAGGGCTAGCCTCTCAAAGTTATTGTACGCCTATGCGATTCAAGATGCAGCCGCAGCATTTCGACTTGCAGAGGTTTGTGGTTTGGATCTCGCTAGGGATCATGCCGAGCTCGTAGTTTCGGGGTGTGACCAAAAGCCGTTTTTTGATCTCGCCAAGCAAAAGTTGTCGTCGGACATAGAAAGAACGCCGCTTTGGGCCTCGTTGTTGGCCGAGGCTGGGCTCAGATCGCGAATAGTAGCCGTGTGGTTATCCTCAACGGCGCCTCTCGTCTACTTAAATGGTTTAACTGAAAACGTTCCGAGAAATAAGCGATGGTGGAGGAGCGGGTTAGTAAGCGATACGTTGTTCACCCAGTGTCTAAGTATTTCGATGATGGAAGAGCAGGGCTTGGGGCTTCCTCTTCTGGAATCGCTAAAGAAGGTGCCAGCGCCTGGTCGGTACAGACTGGATCGTAAAACTATATTTACAATGTTCGTACTCTTTTTTGCTGGTATGTTTATGATAATTTCACAACATATTTCTGCCCCCTTTGT
>VBJK01000537.1:2875-3396 GCA_005879655.1 Chloroflexota bacterium
GTTAATAGTCAGCGAGAAAAGACGGTTTTAACGAGACGCGCTGCTGTCATTCGAGATAAGCAATTGAGACAGATGCTAGTCGGCAGGGAATTGGTGCGTTATACTGATAGTTTTCTGATGGCAAGACGAGAGCACGTGGGTGAGAGTGGTGAGGTCGTATCTTAATCGACCTTACCCCGTCTGTCCCCATCGGGAGCGCCTTGGTCGCCGCGCAGATGGCGTTTGCAAAGTCCGCATGGACCTCGTAGAACGTTACGGGCGGCTTTCGTCGCTGGCGGTGACGAGCGGCGGTTACGGCGCTTGATTGCCTGTCTCCCGGAGGCTACAATTCGGCATACGCGTTGAGATGACAGAGGTCTACAGAGATTGTATCAATGCACTGACTAACCGCGCAGGATGTGCCAGGATTCAAGTGCGTGTTGGCCGGCTTGCTCATGGCACTTTGGGGCAGCGTAGGGTCCTCACAAATGGTGTCTGCGAGCTCAAAATCGACCTCGGTCCTGGAGAATCTGTAGGAGCCT
>VBJK01000538.1 GCA_005879655.1 Chloroflexota bacterium
TGTCATGCATTTGGGGAGCAACTTTTGCGGAATCGAAGGATATCTGGGTTTCTCCAGCGCTAGGGGGATGAATCGGGTTTCGTTTGGGATCAAGAGAATCCGTTGCAACCCAGATCTCCTCGGGGTCGGTCGTAATTTCGATCGTAGGAAGGTCAACCACAATAATGACAGGATTGGTTGCTCTGAACATGACGCTTTGTGTATACAGATAATAATGGACTCACAAATATCACCAACAGTCACCGAAAGAATCGCAACTCCTTTCTTATATCTTCTTTGCACCGCCTCAAAAGGAGACGGCGTTGTAGGGCAGCATCCCGGATAATACAGGAGACATTCAAAAGGGAGTCATTGGCCAAGTAGCTAAGCCATTACGTACCGGGCGCGTAATACGTCACCTTGCAGAGACACAGCCACTTGAGAAATGCGTACCATCAATTCCGAGCTCCGATCTACCGTTAGGATTACTCTTGGATAATCTCACATGACTCTTGTGCCTGACAAAGGATTGTTGTTGATGGCCATTTTCACGGAGGACACTGAAATCCTCTCCGGCAATTTCCGGTAAATGTCCTGTCGTTCTCGCTCTCGCTGGAGTTCACGTGGACGGAATAAGGAAGGACAAGAAGGGGGGGTCTGCGGCGTCTCGCAGCAACTTGCTAACAATGCCAGGATTCTGCTGTATGTTTTATAACCCCCAGCAGGTCGCTATGAATTGCTATTTACGCTTCTAGAAGTCATCACAGATATTTAAAAACTCGTTATTTCATTTCAACCTATTGTAGCGAGAATTGACTAAGTTCACATTGAAGCTTTCTAAAGTATCCGATCGTTGTTTCCAGCTTTTGCAACTTATTATTTATGCCTCTTTTTTCATCGTCGGGCAACAAATTCCATGCCTCTTTGATCATTTCGTTCAGTCGCTGCCGATATTTTGTTGCGCTCCGCTTGTTCCTTTCGCGACGGCTGGCTGTGGAAATCGTCTTGGTTTCGGCAGGACGTGTGGGACACCCTTTAGGGAGGGACGGCGATCGAGGCGAAAGGGTTTCGCTGGCCATGGCTACATATTGGGATTGAATCGGGGGACTCTTGGCGGCGGGCCGTTCTACATCGTCGGCTTCCGTTGTCCAGATTGCACTTCGATCGAATTCAGACTCTACGTTCAAGGGTGTGCCATAAATTGTCTGGACGAGTCGATCTGGCTGCTGAAGTTGGTCTGATTGACACACCCCCGGATCCGAGAAGATCTTGGCATCAAAGGAAGGGAATATCAATGCCGGCGGCCCTTCGAAACCGAGAATTTCTTGACATTGATTCCGTTGGTATGTGAAATAATCAGGAACACTTGGATAAGACATTGTCGACTGACTTAATTAAGGCAAGACGGAGGCGTGCTGACTCGACCCGCGGCCAGGGTCGTCTTTTATATGCTGGCCTTGAACGGAACGAATGCCAAATCGAGTTGGAGGCTCATGCTTACCGTCTTACCGTCATTATCCGGCCTTTTTGTCATCCTAAGATGTGGATCGAGGGACATCTGACGTCACTTCGATAACTATTCCATGGGATATCTATTTTTCGATGGCCTTGTGACAATTTCATCGCACAGGCCGTAGATAGATGTCATTGAGGGGACTTGGCGAAGAAGGGAGGAGCCGAAAAAACATGGCATAAACCGCCGTGAATGAAGGTCCCGCGTCAACTCCACCCGAGAAACCGCGCCCCCTCGACTTGTATGATGACGTGTGTCGCCGAAAGGCCATTGCGCGGACATGTCAAGTGGGCTGGCGGCCGGGGGTGACTAACACGCTGGACATCATGGCCAGAAGCAAGCGATGAATCACCAAGCGAGGGAGAGATCCGTGCCATCTCGATGATGGATCGCTTTCCCGTCCATACCGAAGTTCCAGTCGCTGATGACCTCGAATTACCACCACGTCATAGAAGCTTCCTGGGGCTTGTCATGAATTCTATTCATTGCGTCATATGCGTTTCAGATAAAGTACGTATACAGAGGCTGAGTACCGGGCTTCTCTCCATCGGTTCGGGAATTCTGGTCAGTCGCCAGTTAACCGCAAAATCCGATGTCCTTCCCTCGTCGCTAACCGATTGAAAGCCGCAGCATGCTGCACGAGGCCTATTATACATAGGCGATCTTGACTGCTTTAACATATATTATTACATAGCAATTTTAAACATCAAATTGTCTATATTGAACACCTCAACATAAACTATTCCTGGCTAGAAAGGTCTTGCATCATGAATCGATGGTGTAAAGCATTTTTTGGCGAAATTCTCAAACGCGGATTCATTTGTAAGCAGTGCCAAATCAAACTTACAAAGCTCTTGTCTTCCGATTTGCAATTCAACACATCATAGATACTTTTCCGTCTCCACACCCCTTTTTCCCCAACTATATCTTCATTGAAATTTGGATTGCAGCTCTCGTCGAAAAACCGTTCTTTCCTCGGAGACCTTTCAATGAAAGATTTTTCGGGGAGTCCAACTACTTCCATGATACGCGCAAGTTGATCGCTTTCATCCTGTCCTGGAAAGAGGTGTCGATGAATATAGAGTTCAGCGAGTATGCAACCGGCTGACCACATATCGATTGCCATGTCGTATGGCATTCCAAGGATGATCTCCGGAGCACGATACCATTGGGTCTGTAGAGTCGAGTCCTCCCCCAAAGTATTGTTGTCGGTGTCGTAGCGGCTAGAACCGAAGTCTATAATTTTGATCTGGGTCAACCCCGAACCTACCACGACAATGTTTGACGGTTTTAAATCGCAGTGCAGGATGCCTCGTTCGCCCAGAAATTTCAAGGACTCAAAGATTTGAACTCCGAAGCTACCGTCAGATGTTGGCGGCATCAAAGGATACATTTGAACGTCGCGGAACGAACATCCTTTTGACCAATAAGCCATTGAGTCACTCAAATTCATGCCCAGCAACTCAGTAACAATACACAAATGGTCCCGGAAAATAAAATCATCCTTCAAGCGAACGATATGGAATTTATCATCGGGATCCTACAGTCAGTCCATCAATGCAGTAAACGTACCGTATATCGAAGTTCTTTGAGTATAGCGACTTCAGTTTGACGCCAACGATACTCTGTCATATTTTCCAATTTAATAGCCTTAATGGCCACAATTTGCCCGCTACCGTCCGAACATTTGACGACTTGGCTGTTCACCCCGTTTCCAACAATTTGAAGAATCTTGAAACGCCCATCGAGAAGGACACCATCCTTCATCGTGAGTTCAAGGACCGTGGAGGCGGAACTCGGATCATCGGTAGGAGCCGCCGTCTGGTCAATCATTGCTACTTCGACAAAAATGGCGGAACTGGGGTGTTTCGGCGTTCATTCTCGTCATCCCTTTATAGCCGGCGGGTTACGGCATGTGCAATCCGTCCAAAAATTAGGAAGAATCATAGAGGGAAGGTGTCGACGAACCCGGAAGTTGGAACGAGGGGGTTTGGGCCTACGTGGAGGGCGGGAGCGATGCAGTCATGGATTGACATTAGCGTGTGAAAATGAATCATCTTCTGAATGTG
>VBJK01000101.1:0-8988 GCA_005879655.1 Chloroflexota bacterium
GGACAGAATGCACTGTTACAGGCGCGTAAGTTTGCAGAAGATATTGGTTTGACAGGAGTGGTTATTACGAAAATGGATAGCACTGCCAAAGGGGGGTTTGCCTTTGCGGTAGCGGATGATTTAGCAGTCCCTATCAAATTTATCGGTACCGGAGAAAAGGTGGGAGACCTGTTACCGTTTGATCCGCACAGTTTTGTTGCTGCACTCTTCGCACATGAATAATGGGGAGGTTCTTTCATGGTCAAAGAAGCATCAATCCCATTGACACACGAGACGGTTTCCGTTCCTAACACGAAGTCTCACCTGTCCCAAATGGGCGACATTGCTGTTAAATGTCCCAAGTGCAAAGAGATTCTCTATAGAAAAGATCTGCAAAAGAATCTGAAAGTGTGCACACGTTGCAGCCACCACTTCAGGCTGACAGCATATGAACGCATTGCACTGCTGGTTGACCCGGATAGCTTTAGGGAGCTAGATGCTGATATGATTCCGGCTGACCCCTTGAACTTTACGATCAGCCTACCTAACAGCGACAAAAAACTTGAATATGCGAGCAAACTCGCTGAAGAACGCCAAAAAGTAGGTCAAAATGAAGCTGTGATCAGTGGTTACGCCACTATCGAGAGCAAACCACTTGCTTTAGCTGTGATGGACTTCCACTTTATGGGCGGTAGTATGGGTTCGGTAGTGGGAGAGAAAATTACCAATGCTATTGAGTTGGCGATTGCACGCCATATGCCCATGCTCATTGTCTCCACTTCTGGTGGCGCTCGTATGCAAGAAAGCCTTTTTTCTCTGATGCAGATGGCTAAGGCTTCTGCTGCGCTAGCTAAGTTAGGAAGCGAGGGTTTACCTTATTTTAGCTTGCTTACTGATCCTACTACGGGCGGTGTCTCGGCCAGCTTTGCTTTCCAGGGCGATGTCATCCTTGCGGAACCAGGTGCACTGATCTGCTTTACCGGTCCACGCGTCATTGAAGGTTTTATGCACATTAAAGTACCAGAGAATACGATTAATTCTGATTTTGCCTTACAACATGGCATGATTGATGCAGTAGTACCCAGAAGAGATTTGCGCCAGACATTGTCGCGTCTTCTGCAAATGTACTGTTGAAAACTGGGGAGAGACTATTTTATTTTTCCGTTATTCAGCCTATGATACAGTAGAGGAAGTTGCGATGGCCTACGATCTAGAGTTTGAGAAGCCACTAGCAGAATTAGAAAAGAAAATCCATGCCCTACAACGCAAAGTGGACCGTCTGAAACCAGAGGAGCGTATTCAGCTGCAAACATTGGAGCTTGAATTGCGCTCCCGTACGGAAGAGATCTACGAAGATCTAACGGCTTGGCAAACAGTACAAGTGGCCCGCCATAAGGATCGTCCTTATTCGCTAGACTATATAAAGCTCATATGCGACGATTTCTTTGAGTTGCACGGTGATCGTTCTTATGGTGATGATCACGCGATTGTAGCTGGCACGGCGACATTTGAAGGGCAAACGGTCATGCTGATCTGCCAGCAAAAAGGGCGTGATATGAAGGAGAAGCAATACCGTAATCTTGGTATGTCTCATCCTGAAGGGTATCGTAAAGCGCAACGTCTGATGCGTCAGGCAGAGAAGTTCAAATTCCCTCTCATTACGTTCATTGACACTCCTGGTGCCTCGATTGCGCTACCTGATGAGGAACGTGGCCAATCGGAGGCGATTGCGGCGAGTATCTATCTTATGTTCCGTTTGCGTATACCGATTGTGACGGCAGTGATCGGCGAAGGATGTAGTGGTGGCGCATTGGCCATTAGCATTGCCGATCGTATCTTGATGATGGAGCATAGTTATTATACGGTTGCCGCACCGGAAGCTGCTGCCGATATTCTGAAATTTGGTTCACCTTATGCTTATCTGGTTGCTGAGGGACAGCGTATCAAGGCAAAGGATGCGCATGCGTTTTGTATCGCTGATGAAGTTATTCCTGAGCCGCTCGGTGGTGCTCATCGTGACTATACACAAGCCGCTGAAGCGCTAAAAGCTGGCTTGCGTACACATCTGAGAGAACTTAAACAAATACCCATCGAGGATCTGCTCGAAAAGCGCTATCAGAAATTTAGGACTATTGGCCACTTCGGTCGCGAAACAGTTGCCAAAACTGCTCAAATTTAGGGGCAAAACCCCTTGTCTAGCTAGTGCGGTTTCCAATCCGGCAGAAACCAAAGCGCTTGCTGCAACCCTGCGTATTTTGAAGAAACAGGAGACGCAGGAGCTGGTCGCAGATAAAAACACTGCTCTCGTAGAAACAATCCCAGCGTTAGGGAGAGACGGAGCGTAGCCACGGTCTATGGAGCAATGGACAGCGGTGACAGAGGGAAACAAAAAGTACAGGGAGGAACTTTACCTGTGCTTTTTGTTTTGTTGCATGGTGCATACAACAGAGGGTAGTGACTCAAATGACCATAGCCCATCTAGTTCCATGAGTATTGCATTTTTCCATTGGGAGCATGACCGTTTCGCGGCCCCTTTGTCGCTTCCGCAATGTGAACAACGTACCATGATCGTTACCACGAGATTCTTTTCCTCTCACTTTTCTCGGCTCCGTTTTTATTTTACCACAGCATTCTCAAATGAGTCACCACCCTCAAACATATTTTCCAATAAGCAGATTATACTTCTCTTTCACCTCAGCCGGTATCAGAGAACGGTCCGTCAGAATAGCATTTTCAAGCGCATGAGCGCACCCACAACGTAACCCGGCACGATCAGCAGGAATCTTCGCAGCCACCGCTTGCAGAATACGCAGAGCGTTTGCAGTATTCGCCGCAAGATTGTTAAGCACTACCTCAACCGTTACCGACGCTTCAGACTCATGCCAGCAATCATAATCAGTAGCACAAGCGATAGTCGCATAGCAAAGTTCTGCTTCACGTGCCAACTTCGCTTCAGGCAGAGCAGTCATGCCAATAATATCCATCCCCATCTTCCGATACACCTTCGACTCAGCCTTAGTCGAGAAGAGCGGACCCTCCATACACACATACGTGCCCCCATTATGCACTCTGACATCACCCAATTCATGAGCTGCATCCAGCAAAAGTTTGCTGAGCGTAGGGCAGAATGGCTCGGCGAACGCGCAATGTACAACAATACCCTGCTCATAAAAACTATTGGTGCGGCTCTTTGTACGGTCAAATAACTGATCGGGAATAACCAGATCACGAGGCGCAATCTCTTCGCGCAGACTCCCTACAGCGCTCACCGAAATGATCCACTCAACGCCCAGACTTTTTAGTGCCCAGATATTTGCACGAGCAGGAAGCTCCGTAGGACCGATACGATGCCCACGCCCATGACGCGGCAGAAACGCCATAGAGACCCCCGCAACTTTACCAATGGTAATCACATCGCTAGGATCACCAAAGGGCGTCTCCACCTTGACCTCTTCAATATCAGTCATCTGTGCCATACGGTAGAGTCCACTGCCGCTGATCACGCCTATCATCGCCTGTGGCATTGCGTTAAGCCCTCCTTAGTATAAGGCACTCAATCTGAGCGCCAGGTTATGCTTTGAGCCTGATATACTGCCGCTTCCCAACCTTGATAATCGCCCCATCTGTTGCAGGTACAATAAACTCGGCATCGCTAATACGTGTCGAGCCACCCGACTCACCCTCTGGAAAGATAGAGACCGCACCTTGTTTGATCAGCTCACGCGCTTTGTTATTGCTAGCAGCTATACCTGCACCTACGATTACCTCAACAATGTTTTTAGGTTCGCTGAGACGATAATCGGGGATATCGCTTGGTAGCTTGCGCTCGGAGAACTGCCGAATAAACGCCTCTTCCGCTACCTGTGCAGCCTCAGTATTATGAAATTCCGTCACAATCTCGCGTGCCATACGCCGTTTGACATCGCGTGGATTGAGTTTTCCCCCGGCCATCTGGCGCTCAAACTCCGCTAACTCGGCATCCTCAACATCGGTCAGCGCCTCAAAGTATGTACGCATCGCATGATCCGGTAGCGACATCAGCTTACCATACATATCATTAGCCGGAGTAGTAATCGCAATGTAGTTATCCAACGACTTGCCCATCTTCTTAACGCCATCCAGCCCCACGATCAGATTAACCGTCAGGATCTGTTGCGAGGGCTGACCGAAGGTTGGTTGTAATTCGCGTCCTACCAGCAGATTGAACGTTTGATCAGTGCCACCAATCTCAATATCCGAACGTAAAGCCACCGAGTCGTAGCCTTGCAGCAGTGGATACATAAACTCGGCCAGGTAGATCTCAATGCCGCTTTTATAGCGTTTTGCAAAGTCGTCGCGCTCTAACATCTGTGCAACAGTTTTGTAACCGAGCAATTTGATGGCATCGGCAAGCGTAAACTGGTCGAACCACTCGCTTTGACGATGCACCTCGGTCTGTTCACGATCAACTATTTGAAAGAACTGGTCCAGGTACGTAGCGGCATTCGCATTCACCTGCTCTTGGGTTAACGGCTTGCGTGCCTCCACGCGCCCACTAGGATCACCCAGGCGTGCCGTCCAGTCTCCGATCACCACAACGGTCTTGTGCCCAAGGCGCTGGAACTGGCGCAGCTTGCGGAAGACGACGGCGTGTCCAATGGTGAGGTCGTAGTGGGTTGGATCGACGCCCAGTTTCACACGTAACGGCTGGCCTTTGTTGCCTTCGAGCAGCATGCGTCGCAGGTCGGCTTCTTTTTCAACCTGTGCCACGCCACGTTTTAGCAGGTATTCTATATCTTTGGTCTGTGCTTCTTGTTTTATAGTCATGTAGTAACATCCTCTGTGATGGTGGATTCGCGTAGCTTATCCTCTTGGGCGCATTGTAGCAGGGTGGTTGGATTTTGGCTAGACCCTTGAGGGAGCAAAGCCTCTGTTTGTGCTATCATTGTACTCATATCACAAGTGAAAAATGAGCACCTTATACCTAGACCTGAAGCTTTGATAACAGCACTACAGTCAAAAGTACGTTCTATCACCAAATGAGAGGAGCATCGCTTATCCCAACATTTCAAGACAATCTTCATCAACTGAAAGCTAAACTCGAAGCAATCATAATGGCTGGACAAGCTCCCATCATCTTCCTGGATCTTGACGATACCTTGAATAGACACTTTGGAGCGCCGATAGAAGAAACGTCGGTTTCTGCCCTACGTAACCTTTATGAAGTTGGTGGCCTTCTTGGCTTAGATCTTGGGGCAGATATTTTTTGGGCTAGTGAACGGATCTTACGCGAGACGGCTCATTTCTTTCCCTTCCTGTTTATGCTGCTAGCTACCGGTAGACAAAGCTATGCTTGGTCGCCATCGTTACAAGCCTACGTCCAGTTGCCGATCCAGGCTCAAAATAAAGGGGAAGCAATCAGAAAACTGGCCGAGTACCTCAATCTTCCACTTGAGCAAATGCTCTTCATCGCCGATTTCCCGGCCTCTGGCGTGGATGAGAGACAACCGGGCATCGATGATCCTGTGCTCAGTGAACGTGTTGGCGTCATTGTGAACGTAGGATCGCAACACTGTCCAGAGGGTGTTCGATCCGTCTTTGAAGAAACCCTCGTGCTCAATCCTGAATGCACGGAGACTCATTCGGCAGGGATTGGGCACGAAGCAACCATTCGCTACTTAGCATGTTACACTGAGCTTTTAAAACACAAAGGCTATGCAGAGCACATGAAAGCCCTCCGTTCTGCATTGATGTGTGCGTTGGAGCAAAAGCTCAATCTGTCAACTCTGCCCAGCCGAGATCACCAGCTCTGGACATTTGAGCGTCCGCTTGAGGAAGCTACCAGCCAGCGGCCAGTGCTTATTCGTGTCAAGGGCAATGGTATAGTCCATGCAGGCGTTGAGCGCAATGGAGCATGGGTTCGGATTTATGATATACCTTTAAAAGAAGTCTCGCCTGGCATTTGGGAAGCGTATGTGTTGGACCCGCAGGTCAATGTATTTACCTTCATTTGGTACGCTACCAACCGCTCTGGCAATCCCCATTGGCAGAGGAAAAACTATTTCTTGCCCAGGCCGCTTCTTTAGAGACTCTGCGTAGGACTCTGTTGATACAGCTCGCCACGCCAGTAGTAAAGCCAGTCGAGAAGTTCCTGCGCTTCTTCAGGGGTATAGCGAACGACCACGCTATCATCACCTTGTATCGTAGTAATCGTTACTGTGCCAGTCTCATCAATACTTACACAATGATTGCCTATCTGCTGCATGGTCTTTTCTTCTTTCATGAGTGAACACCTCCAAATGAATGCCCTATATGGGAAAACTTTATCTGAGACGCTTCTTCACCTCATCAACGCTTTGACCAGTAATATTTAGAGGAGCATTTACGAGCATCCCTTCGTTATCCTCCAACTTGACGAAAGCTTCTGTAAGCCAGCTCCTGCCAATGCAATCTATGTTGTTTCCATCTTTGGCTACCATGTTTCTACTATAGAGGATCTCCCGCGAAAAGTAAATGTAGGTAGCAGAATGTGGCGAGATCGTCAAGGGCAGGATACTTGATAGGAGAGCTATCAAAGTTTCTAACAAATTTCTTACATATTGCATATGCGTTTCTAACACTCGGCGGGCTATAGTATAGGCAGATAAACAAAACAAGACAGTAGTGAATGTGATCGTACAAGCGCAATTCACTCTAACACATGAAACAGTTTTACTTTAGAACAGAAAACCAGGAGGTACAGCAATGGCAAATATTACACGCTACAATCCATTTAGTGAAGTCGTTTCGCTACGTGAGGCGATGGATCGGCTCTTTGAGGATAGTGTTATCTCACCTCGTTTTTCCGGTGCATTGGGTAGTCGTGCTGTAGCGGCGAACCTCTATGAAACTGGGGAAACCTTTACTTTGCAACTGCCAATGCCTGGCGTTAAGGCAGATGATGTGGAAATTAATATTCAGCAGGAGACTGTCAGCTTAAAGTGGCAGACGCATAGCCGTATTCCAGAAGGTGCAGTTGTTCACTTGCATGGCTTCCAGGCAGGGGAGTATCAACAGTCCATTAGGTTGCCGTCGCCTATCAACGCGGAGCGCGCTGAGGCGAGCTATGCTGATGGTATTCTGACATTAACCCTGCCAAAAGCGGAACATGCGAAGGCGCGTACAATTAAGGTGAATACGAAATAGCTGAGCTGGTGCATAAACAAAAGCTCTAACCAATAAGGGTTAATACTGTCTTGAGGAGAAAGGTCCAGCTTTGTTTGATACCTTCGAGCTTCGTTAAACACTTCGACGTTTATATCTGCACATACTTAATTATATACCATAAGATAGTTGTGTTCTTGATAAAGGTAAGCCACCCACATGTTAAGCGTCAATAGGTCTTTTTGCCCATAAACTTCATCCACGCACATTGATGCAAATCTTCTCACCTTCCACTGACTAGTGCAGAAACAAGAGAGGGAGTAGGGCTTGGGGGTGGCATTTGGCGAAGCCTCGCCTTTCGGGGTTTGGGGTGTCCCCCAATGCTCCCATTCCCCAAAGGGTTTTGGAATTCTGCACTAGGCAAATGACACATTCCATGGCCAAACAAAAAGAGGTACAATAAAGGGCAATACACAACCTTTGTCCAGTGGGAGAAGTCTTCTATGGCATATGCATTTATTGAACATCTGCGTCAACATCCGCTCCTGTGTGATGGAGCGATGGGAACATTGCTCCATGCGCGTGGTGTCACCTATGAACAGTGCTTCGATGCGTTGAACCTGACGCAATCTGAGCTGATTCAGGCCATTCATCGTGAGTACATCAATGCTGGTGCGCAAGTTATTGAAACGAATACATTTGGGGCCAACAGAGCCAGGCTCGAAGCCTATAATCTGACCGAACGCGTCCGTGATATCAATTTTCGGGCTGCACGTCTGGCTATTGAAGCCCGCGAAGTCGCCGGGCAACCCGTCTACGTGGCAGGAGCAGTGGGGCCGAGTGGACTCCCTTTGCAGGCCCCTAACGAACAGCGGCTAAGTGAGCTACGTACCATCTTTCGCGAACAGATTGAGGCGTTACAAGAAGGTGGCGTAGAACTGCTGATTCTGGAAACTTTTACTAATCTAGCAGAGCTACGTCAAGCCGTGCTGGCCGCTAAAGAGGTTGGTGGGCTACCCATCATTGCCCAAATGAGCTTCTACGAGGATGGTCATACCCTTTCAGGACAATCGGCGACACGTGTAGCAACTGTACTTTGTGATTTAGGTGTGGATGTCATAGGGGCAAACTGTTGTGTTGGACCAGCAGCGACGCTCGATGTTTTGCATGAGATGATCATTGCCGTTCAACAACAGGCTGATAGTCTCGGCTTGACAATTCCACTCTTTTCGGCACAGCCCAATGCAGGACTTCCCACGCGCTTTGGTAATCGCTTCTTTTATGTTTCTACGCCAGACTACTTCGCAGACTACGCTCTCCGCTTCGCGCGAGCTGGTGTGCGTTTGATTGGTGGCTGTTGCGGTACAACCCCGCGTCACATTGTCGCTATGCGCAAGGCGCTCGATGAGCAATACAGTCGGCGTGTCCCATTCACAGCAGCAGTCCCACCTTCGATGGACCTCAGTAAAACTCCTGGGGAAGCGAGTGGGAAGACTACGCTAACCAGTGTGATTGAGGAGGAACTCCTTCTTCCCCAACAAGGAACGAAAACAAAGCTACAGGAAAAACTGGCGACTAAAGATTTCGTGATCAGTGTCGAGCTTGATCCACCCAAGGGACTCAATCCCGGTAAACTGTTAGAGGGAGCTGCTCAGTTACAGCAGGTAGGAGTGGACTGCATTAATATTGCCGATAGTCCTATGGCCAGCGTACGCATGAGCTGTATTGCCCTCGCGCGTCTGATTCAGGATCATCTGGGCATTGAGACGATCATTCACTTCACGACGCGAGACCGCAATTTAATGGCGCTACAATCCGAACTCCTGGGTGCCCATGCGTTGGGTATACGTAATATTCTCGCCCTTACTGGTGATCCTCTACGCGTTG
>VBJK01000101.1:9052-34948 GCA_005879655.1 Chloroflexota bacterium
CACTCAATCTCAATATGACCGATGAGGAGACGGATAGTGAGATTGAAAAATACCAAAAGAAGATTGATGCAGGTGCACACTTCATTATGACGCAACCAATCTATGAACTTGCACCTTTAGAACGCTTTCTCAGCCGTGCCGGGAAACCACCCATCCCTATGTTGCTGGGCTGCATTCCACTCCATAGTGGGCGTCATGCAGAGTATCTCCACAATGAAGTACCAGGTATCACTATTCCTGATGAGATACGTACGCGTATGAAAGCTGCGGGAGAACATAGCCATGAAGAAGGACTGAAGATCGCTCAGGAGCTACTTGCGGAAGCCCAAAATCTCGTTGAGGGCGTCTACTTGATGCCATCCTATCGACGCTATGATATCGTTGCAGAACTGACAAAAACATTACGTGCTAAATATCCTAAGAAATAAGGAAACAAGGGACAGGAGTACAAATGTGAGAATGATCAATGATGCTCACATTTGTACTCCTGTCCCTTGTTTCCTTATTTCTTATAACCATCTCTTTTCAAGAGCCTGAGCTACGACGCAAGCATAGATTGCGCCCTGAATGCCAGTACGGTGATATTTGTCTAAACAACCAGAGAGCACTAACAAGGCAATATCATGCAGGTTTTTGCGCTTACTATAGGCGCTCATGCGCAAGAGACATTCAGCTGCGATAGCATTTTCCGTCAGTGGTTGTTCCCGTTGTAAGAGTCGTCCAACGGCATCAGGATCTTCTGGATAATCGAAGAAAAGGCCGCTCGGATGATCCAATAGCTGCTGACAAACGAAATGCATAAGCGCGATCGCCACTTCTAAGTAGGACTTTTCGCCGCACGCATCATACGCATCGAGCAGGGCACGCGTCATCCAGACCTGATCTGCTAGCTGTCCCGGCAAATCTGCTTGACCATCAATCGCATAATGATACATACAACCATCCTGGTGCATCATCTGCTTGCATAAGCTATCGAGTGCACGCAGCGCAATCGATGCGAGGGATGGATAGTGAAGTATCTTTGCGGCGAGGAAATACGCCGATATCATGCGAGCATTCCACGAGGTGTAGATGGTCTTATCAACGTGGGGAGCCTCGCGTGAAGCTCTGGAATACGGTCCTGGCTCGTAGTACTCTTCATCTGCGCTTTGACTACCACTAAAGATGCCAATATCAGGCTGCCACAGTGTCGCATTGACAGAGAGGACAAGGCGTTTGGCCAGTTCATGCCATGCTTGCTCTTGTGTTACTTCAGCGGTAAGCAAAACCAAGCGCAACATGGCCGCATTTTCTTCCAGCATCTTCTCTGTATGCGGGATGCTCCAATCGCTGGCAACCGAATAGCGAAAGAAACCACCCTCCTCGTGATCCCACAAACCGCCGTCGCGCATCTGAGCCAGCGAGTAGCAGACAAATTCGCGCAACGCTGGCTGCTGACCAGAATGCAACAACAACAATTCTAGAGCTTCAGGGTGGGGAAACTTGAGATGAGGATGAATGATAAAACCGCCATACTCTGTATCATACAGATCTTGCAGAATCCGTGCAGCCTGTGCAGGTATATCGGCTAGTGCAGCTCGTTCATCTTCCAATAAGGCGCGTAGTCCGGTACGCGGCAACTCCTGTGTCAATGGACGAGTGAAGCGCTGATCTTGCAAGAGCTGCACTTGTGTAGAGATCTCATGCCTATTTTCACCGTAATAGCGCCTGATGTATCCAAGGTAATACAACATCTGTTTGGGTGGGACATAGACCCCACCCCACAAAGGCTCTCCCTCTGCGGATAAGATGGCAACACTCGGCCAACCATTGCGGTTATAGCGTTGATTCACGTCAGGACGCAAGTCACTATCTACACGAATAGGGATATAATCAGTATTGACGATCGTAATAATACTAGGCTCAGAGAGCGTCGTTTCATCCATAATATGACACCATTGACACCAAGAAGAAGAAATAACCAAAAAAATTGGCTTTTCCAGACGATTAGCCTCTTCAAATGCTGCTTTGCTCCAGGAACGCCATTTGATAGTATGAGCAAGATTAGCACGTGGGGAGAAACGAAACACATCATGCAGGGATGCAGATGACCACGGACAATTGGCGACCACCTTGCCGCTCATGCAAAGCCTCCTTCGTGAATAACCGGTTCTTCGCAGGGGTGCATGTCAGGAGAGCACTCATCACTTCACGCATCAAAACTTCTATATACCAGTATACCATAAAGCCTTGAGAAAACCAAAAGTCGCTGAGTCGCTGAACCAAGCCCGTTGACAATTGTGATCGCTTATGATACTATACGTTCCGCAAGGGCCCATAGCTCAGCGGTTAGAGCAGCCGGCTCATAACTGGTAGGTCGCTGGTTCGATCCCAGCTGGGCCCATTCATAACTCATAGTCCCTTGCCCACCGCACATTCTTCTCCTGGTTATTCTTTGTCGGTAATAGCCGGAGCTTCGCATTAGCAGTGCCTACCTCATCTACCGGAATGAGATACACCTTATTCAGTTCTTCGTTGTATAGGGCGAAATAATCACACTGCCCCCGATAGTGCCGCCAATCTCTCTGCTGGCCATTATGGTTGGCCGTTTTAAATACGAGTATTGTGCCCTCTCCCTCAAGCCACCCAGTCTTACACTGTACGCGCCAAAACTGCCCTTCGCTATCCTCGATAACTAGATCATACCGTTGGCCTCCACCGTGGGGAGTGAGGACTACATAACCGAGTTGAAGGAAGCGGGCAATAATAGTAGCCTCACTAATATCCCCTACGGCATTGGTATCACGCTTGCCTTTACCGAGCAATCCCATATGCATCTCCTCTTCTCACTACTTCTCAACTTCAGAGAGGGCGGCTATAGCTGAGAGCAACTGCTGCTTTCCTTTTGTAAGTGGTCCCATGTGTCTCTCCTGATTCTTTCGTTAAGAGCTTTCAATTTGTATCCCCAGCTGTCGAAGTTTCTCCAGCTCTTGTTTGCCGCGTGCTTGCAACTGTGCCTCCCACTCGTCCTTATACTTGCTCATGGTCGTGACGAGTGTGTGAGCCACCGCCAGGTTGCGATACCACTTGTGATTGGCGGGAACAAGATACCAGGGGATTTCGTTGCATTGGGTAGGCGTAGCCTTGTGAACACGCCACAAAAAATCGTGAGCTAATTCCTGCTCAGTTGGCTCCTTAAAAGATTGTACATAGCAGCTCTGGGGATTAACGTTGGCGAGCACATGGCGAATAGTTCCGTCTTTTCCGCTTGTATCCATGCCCTGTAAGACTACGAGCACACTTTGTTGATGAGCTTCATACAAGCGTTCTTGTAGTTCGCTCAATTCTTTGGTGAGTAATTGCAGTGCGCTTTCCCCCTCGTCGCGCTTGATCTTATCTTCTGCAAAGTCAGGATTGTAGTCTTTCAGTTTGACGGTTGTGCCTGCTGTGATTTTCCAAGCAAAATGTTTGCCCATTGTTCTGCCTTCCTTTGTTGAGGGTAATGCCGCAAGGATTTCTCTAACTATTATGAAATAAAACCACCTGGCAGGCAATCAAAGAAAGAGGGAGCGTAAGAAAGAAATCGTGCAGCAGGGCAAGCACGGGGGACAAGACCTGCCGCATCGAAGCTTATCAAACGACAAATGGCTCAACTTTCATAATAATCTGATTGTACCAGGGATCATGGACCTGAATGAGATCTCCTCGTACCTCAAAGGCCACATCATGAGCTGCTAAGCGCTCTTTGACTGCCTGTAGTGCTTCGCGTGTCGGCAGGACAATCGCGTAGCTTTGCAGACCGACGCAGTGCTCTGGTGCTGGTTGGGCACCTAGAGAGTGCCAGGTATTCAAACCAATGTGATGGTGGTAATGATCCGCACTTAAGAAAATAGCTCCCGGAAAATGGCAGGTGACATCGAAGCCCAATATCGTGTGATAGAACCGTTCTGCTTCTTTAATGTCTGCGGCTCGCAGGTGCATATGTCCGATGCGTGTTCCTGCTGGTAGCACCTCCCACGGCTCAGCATAGCGTCGGCCAGCTTCAGCCAGCCCTCTATACATTTCGAGGCCATTGCCATCGGCGTCCGAGATATAGAGCGCCTCGCTGACTAAATGATCCTCTTGATAATGCTGCCAATGCACTCTGGCGAGACGGAGGAGTTGACGACCAAGATCCGCCCGCGTGGGTAAGAGGATCGCTACGTGATGCAGGCCCGTTGCCCGCCGTGGTTGAGGTGCTGCCCCTGGAAGCTCTACTAATGCCAGTAAGGGTTGCTTGTCCTGCCCACCAAGCACCACCTTTGCAGATGTGTGCTCGATAGGCTGGAATGCGAGGATATCCTCATAAAAGTGTCGTGAATGTTCAAGGTTAGAGACGCGCAGTGTAACTAGGCCAATGTGTGTGCCAGGATGAATTGATGCAGGGACTGGCGATGCTTGTTGTTGTTCTGTGGACATGCGTTACCTCAATTCTTCGCATACGTTGCGATTGGTACGAGTAGGACCCTCCGTCATGCTATGGATAGAGATCTTCAAAGCATAATCTTATTATAGCACTATCTTAGGTTTATTATCTAATATAATATAAGCAGGAAATCACTCCACAAAAATTTACCAACCCATTGAAAAATCCACGAAGACGAATTTGCAGATTTCTGATTTCCTCATTGGAAATCATACGAAATGGTCTTGACATCTATCCGTAGAGGCGTTATTATTAGCACCACAAGTGATGCGAAACGTTAATAGCGCTTCACGAATATTCAGCCGGTGTGGCGGAACGGTATACGCGCCTGTCTCAAAAACAGGTCCCGCAAGGGTTGAGGGTTCGAATCTCTCCACCGGCATAACCCCCCCTCTAGAGTCCGCTGACGTTCATCCTACGCTCAATTTTCCAAGTTTTGTCCGCTGAAGTTCGTCAGTTTGCGCAAAAAATCGTGGGTGTTGCTACATTGGTTGCTACATGTAGCAATGCCCGTTTTTGTGTGTTCGATCGTGCTTACGCCTATGTTCGTAGCCATTCTCCAACATCCTCACATTTTGCGATTCCCGGAACTTTGGGAGAGCATACCTAACAGAGTGGCAGACCAGGATCTCAGGCCACACGTTGTTGGTACAGATCTAGAATGGGACGACTCATCTTTGCCATAGTAAAGGACAGCTGTCTGCCATCAGGCAAGTGTGGTGCAGCTTTGCTCACGCGTTCGCAGAGAAGAGAGAGGTCTCGGTTAAGTTGTTTATCATTGAAGGGGCGAAAGGTGATGCGCACAGCCTGCTGGCCAGGCAGGGTGTCGCAATATCACCGCTCGCTTCTTATGAAACCAGTCTACTGGCTGGTTGAGCATTATAGTTGCTAAGTCGCTGTCGCTAGTGCAGATCAACCAATTAACTGTCGATCCGCTGATTTGGGAGCTAGGATGGGCACTATTTGCTGGGCTGATAGCTGCTTTGGCTGCCGGGCTGCGCAAAGGATTAGAGGTTTTTGTTTATCATTTTTACGTACGTTTCCAACTCTGGCGCACACGTTTGCTTCCTTGGAACCTCGTTGCCTTTTTAGATGAGGCGGCAGAACGACGGCTGCTATGCAAAGTGGGGGGTGGTTACATTTTCGTTCATAAGCTCTTACTCAATTATTTTGCTGACCTTGATGAGGCTATAGCCGATGAATGCGCGACTACAGAGGAACAGGTATAAATGCGTTTTTGACAAGAGCGAGCAGAAAGAACTGCCTCCGGCTTGTTCTTCACCCTCTTACGAAGTATAGTGAGACGACAAGCTTGGCCAAGAGAGCGTGCGTACCTCGTCCTAGCCGTGTGGTGTGGACTGCAAGCAACAAGTATGCAGCTCAGAATGCTGTTTCTGACGGAGATCTGCTATGAAATATGTCGCTTTACTTCGAGGCATTAATGTAGGCGGCAAGAATATTATCAAGATGGAACACCTCAAAGCCTGTTTTGAGCAAGGTGGCTTTGAGCAGGTCACGACCTACATCCAAAGCGGTAATGTCCTTTTCGCATCTGATGAGACAAACCAAGAAAAGCTGACAAGCTTACTTGAAGAGATACTCTCACAAACCTTCCACTATCCTGCACGCATTGTGCTGAGATCTTCTGTACAGATGCAACAAGTCATCACAGAAGCTCCAGATGATTGGCACAGTAGGACAGATTTGAGGTGCAATATCGCTTTCCTTAAAGAGCCTGTGACTGCAAGCGAAGCGTTACCACACATCGAGCCAAAAGAAGGTATCGATATGATCACCACTGGAGATGGAGTTCTCTATTTCTCGACTGTGCTGAGTGGTGTGACACAAAGCGCCCTGGGCAAATTGGTGAGTAAAAAGATCTACCAGCATATGACCATCAGGAACTACCAGACAACGAAAAAACTGTTCGCACTCATGCAGCAAGAAACATCACCATCAGACGTTGCATTATAACACGGGCGAGACTCGATAATGAGGATTTCTTACTGAAGGACACCCGGCAGCGACACATGCTGGTCATGCAAGACTTGTCGAAGACCACCTCCTGCGGATACAATAAGCTCATGGAAGCAAGAATTAGCCTGATTACATTAGGCGTCCAGAACCTTGACGCCTCTATTACCTTTTATCGAGATGGGTTAGGATTGCCGTTGCGTGAAGGCACCGAAGGAATCGCCTTCTTTGAATTAAAGGGCACCTGGCTCGCTCTCTTTCCTCTACAAGCTTTGGCCGCTGATGCAGGCGTTGCCCCACAAACGGGAGCTTTCGCTGGCTTTACCCTTGCTCATAATGTGCGCTCTAAACAAGAGGTCAATCAGGTCTTACAACAAGCACAAGATGCGGGTGCACGGCTCGTCAAGCCTGCCGCTGAGACTGACTGGGGTGGCTACTCTGGCTATTTCCAAGACCCTGATGGGTACCTGTGGGAAGTCGCTTGGAACCCTCATTTTTGGATCGAGTAGCTAGGCAGTGCATCACAAGCCTGTGCACAAAGTTGATTGGCCCTGTCACTGCACGCAGACACGCACCTCATCTCCCATTGAGACAGGAGGACTTTTCGCAGCGCCGAGAGACACTATGCAATGAGAGACCGATCAGGCTGGATCGAGAAGCTGGTACATGACCAATGCATCGACCAAGCCCAGTCGTCTGTGATTGAATGCTCTTGGCAAGGTGCCAATGATCGAAAAACCAAGGTCCTGCCACAATTTGATGGCTCCCTCGTTAGTGGCCACGACCAGATTGAATTGCATCGCACGAAACCCCGCTTGACGGGCCTCGAGGCTAGAGTGCAGACCCATTGCACGACCAACCCCTTGTCCGCGTGCTTGCCCTTTGACCATATAGCCTGCGTTGCAGACATGGGAGCCAAGACCGGGTTGATTGGGCTTGAGGTAATATGTCCCAACCATTTGCCCTTCAGCCAGAGCCACATACGTAGCAGTGGGCGTCCGCATCCAGATCGCTCTGGCTTCTTCCTTTGTCGTCTCTGGCGCAAACGGGTAGGTCTCCCCAGCCGCTACGACTTCATGGAAAATTTCCCAAATGGCATCAAAGTCTGTATCACTGGCCCGACGAATGACTAGCATGTTCTCTTCTTTCACTCAAATTATCAAGACAAACCTTGAGAGCGGCGTCAACTCTTCATTATTAAACGACTTCTGACACTCGTTGAGCAAGCCACTGCAAAGGCCATCTCTAGGAGCAACATGAAAGAAGAAGGTGATGACGCCAATGTTGATAAGGATACTGTTGAAGCAGAAGAGACTGGTACGAGAAACCATCTCATAGAAACTGGAATCTGTTACGAGGGTATGCAGCACTCTTGTCACGCAGGATTTGGCTCTCTGCCTAGAAGACGAGAGATGGCTTGTCTGAGCTGTGTGTGAGGATGGTTCACACCACCAAGCGAACGCCAAGCAACAAAACCATCCGGTCGCACCAGCACCGCACCTTTTGAGCTTATCTCAAAGCATTCCTCGAAACAATGCTGGGTATCCTTGCATCCATTCACCCCTTCAATATGATGGGCTGTGATCAAGAGATCCGTCTCCTGAGACACGCCTCGCGCCGCTTCGCTCCAATCGGTATCTTGGATACCAACCAACAGCGTCCAATTGCCCAGACGCAGATCAATGGTTGAGATGAGGGATTCTCCGCGTCTGAGCATGAGATGTGGAGCGCGAGTGCCAGGCTCACCATCTAGCTGGCTCGGATGCTGCGTGAGTGGAGCCATATTTGTGTCTGGTTTTGCCAGGATCGCAGCACTCCGGTAGCGATACCCGAAGAGCATTTCTGCATCGTCAATGAATCTGCGCTCGATACTGCCTGTACGATAGAAGTGACGAAGAAGTGACTGTTCGACCGTCAGCTTGCCGATTTGACCGTTTTCCCTGAAATAAGTGCCACTTTTGCCGTTTTTATACCAATGCGCGTGTCTCCCAGACAACCTTTTCGCTATGATTTTACGGGCATAGTGCCGAAGATACGTTGTACACTGCAATGCGAAGTGGTATGAAACGATCACCCATTTCCCCTTCTGATTGACAGTGCCAATCAAGCACGAGAGCAAAGCACCTCGCAGATAATTTGTGTTGAAGCGTTCAGCTATTGCCCTTCACTATTTCTACTCATGTGGATTGTAGACCCAGCATGCAAAATGCGGAAAGGTCTAATTCTCGGTATGGCCTCCGGCTGGCGAGTAGATACAAACTGTGCCTGGTACAGTTGCGCGTAGAGACCCTTCAAGGCCAATAATTCATGGTGGGTGCCCTGCTCAACAATTTCTCCTTTGTTGACCAAGAAAATCACGTCGGCAGCCAGAATGGTGGAGAGACGATGAGCAATAGCCAGAGTAGTGCGGCCACGCATCAAGGTCTCCAGTGCTTTCTGGACGAGGCGTTCGGAGTGAGTATCAAGAGAACTGGTCGCTTCATCCAGAATCAGGATGCGCGGATTTTTGAGGATCACACGGGCGATGGCAATCCTTTGCTTTTCCCCGCCGGAGAGCTTGTAGCCGCGTTCCCCGACGATGGTATCATAGCCATCTGCCAGTTCCAGAATGCGATCATGGATAACTGCCGCTTGTGCCGCAGCCATCATCTCTTCCTCAGTAGCATCCGGGCGTGCATACAAAAGGTTCTCCCGAATGGAGGCATGGAAGAGGTAGGTCTCCTGTGTCACTACACCAATCAATTCGGCAAGCGAGGCCTGTGCAATATCTTTCACATTCATACCATCGATCTCGACCGCCCCGCTGTCCACATCGTAGAGGCGCGGGAGCATATAACTGATTGTGGTCTTTCCTGCGCCACTGGGGCCAACCAGCGCCACCAGTTGTCCGGGTTTGATAGTGAGCGAGATATTTTTCAGTACCGGGCGTGGCTCCTCCTGCACACTGGCTACAGTGCTACTGGTCTGCACTTTCCCTACGGCTGCACCCGGTTTCTCCGCAGGCGGATGCTTCGCCTTGCCTTCGTCTAGTTCTTCATCTTCGTTAAGGTCAGTCAGGGCGCTGTATTCATCACGCTTATAGCTAAAGGTGACATTCCTGAAATTCACTTCACCTCGCGTCTCTTCTGGTTTGAGATGGAGCGCATCTGGCTTGTCGGTAATATCAATCGGCATATCCAGGTACTCGAAGATGCGATCGAAGAGGGCCATGGCCCCCTGAATATCTACCTGTATGTTCAGAAGTTGTCCGATGGGGAAGAAGAGTCTACTTTGGAGCGTCGTAAAGGCAATCATGATACCTAACGTCATATTGCCCCCCAGTATAGGGACATTATGAATAATCTGCTGACCCCCAACCAGATAGATCACGGCGGGCATGACCGAGAAAAATGTGCCAACCGACATAAGTAACCAGCGTCCAGTCATGAGTTGGCGTACCATCAGTTGCGCCAACTTTTTACTTTCTCCTTTGAATTGGTCCTGAGCATATTGCTGTCGTCCGAAGACTTTGACCAGCAGAATCCCACTCACCGAGAGTGTTTCTTGCATGAGTGTGGAGAGAGAGGCCATACTTTTCTGGGTCTCTTTGCTTATTTGCCGCCGGACAGTGCCTACTTTATAGGTAATCCACACGAACAGAGGGAGCACGCCAAGCGAGATCAGCGTCAGTAGCGGACTGAGTAAGACCATAGCAATGATGATGCTTGCTACTGCTGAGATACTCGAGACGAGGCTCGTCACCGTGATCGTGACAACACCCTGGACTCCGCCGATATCGTTAGAGAGGCGCGACTGAATCTCACCCGTCCGTGTTCCCATAAAGAAGCGTAGCGGCATGCTTTGGAGATGCTGGTAGAGTCGGTTGCGGAAGTCGTACATCACGTTCTGCCCAACATTGTGATTCAGATAGCTTTGTCCTGCACTAATGATCCCTGAAATAACGGGTATGATAACCATAATAGCAACATAGATAAGCAGCAGCGTACCATCGCCCTTTTGAATAGCATTATCAAAAACATAGGGGATTAAGAGTGGATTTACTAACGCCAGCAGTGTTGTGAGAAGGATGGCAGCGAGAACTAGGGCCACTTGAAATCTATAGGGATAGAATGCCTTTATTACTCTTTTGATAGTTTTAGCATCGGTTTTGCGCCCACGCTTTTTCTGTTCTTCTGCATAGATAGCCAGATCGTTATCCCTATGATCACGCATCATTGCGGGACTCCTGGAGATGAATCTTTCCACATTTTTGTAGACCTGTGAGAGTTTAGGACCATCGTTGGCTACTCCTTTCGATACGGTATATCCTCTGGTACAGCAAAAAAAAGACCCTATTCTTCGAGTCTCCTGCAAGTATACTTTACAGGTAAGAGCAGTTACAACGGTCTAGACGACAAATATAAGCCCGCTGATTGTTACTCCAGAATAAAGCATAGCTTGCATGGATCATAAGGCAACACAAAACGGGCACACTGAAAAAACTGATCAATTGAATAAATTGCTTGCAATAAGTAATAAAAATTATCTATCATATTTAAAAATAGAGCTTCTAAGAACGGATGAATGTCATGTGCGGAATCGCAGGAATAGTTGGCACACAGGATCAAACACTGGTCATGAGAATGATGGATTCTCTGCGCCACCGAGGGCCAGATGGCATTGGTTATTGCTGGCGGAGCAACGTTCACCTGGGCGCTGCTCGGCTAAGCATCATTGACCCTGATGCAGGATTGCAACCGCTTTATAACGAAACGGGTGAACTCTGTATTGTCTTCAATGGCGAGATCTATAATCACCACAAGCTGAGAACTGATCTCAAAAGGAAGGGCCATATTTTCACGACGGAAACAGACACAGAGGTAGTGCTTCATCTTTATGAAGAAATGGGAGATGATTGTGTCCACCACCTGCATGGTATGTTTGCGTTCGCTATTCTCGACGGTGAGCGGTTGTTCCTAGCTCGCGATCGGTATGGGATCAAGCCCCTCTACTATACGTTTCTCCCTGAGAAGCAGCTCTTCCTCTTTGCCTCTGAGATCAAGGGCATTCTGCAATGCCCAGAGTATACTCCTCGGCTCGATATGCAGACATTAGCTGACTGGATCGCCCTGAATCATCCAGTAGGAACGGAGACCTTCTTTGAAGGAGTGAGGTCCCTCGCCACTGGTAGTACCATGAGCATCCGGTGGGACCAACAGATAACCATTAGTGAGCCGAGGTCCTACTTTACCCCTCATTTTATCCGTGACAAAGACATCAGCCTGGCTGAGGCACTCGAAGTGCTTGAGGCGGTCCTCCGAAACTCAGTCGAAGCGCATCTAGCAGCTGACGTGGACATCGGCTTTACTCTGTCTGGTGGCCTGGATTCAACCTTACTGGCGCTGCTGGGCCATGAATACCAATCCCGTCCAATCTTCACCTTTAGCGTAGCCGACGGCGAGCACCATCCAGATCTTCTACAGGCTCAATCAGTAGCACATATGATTGGATCGTCTCACCAGTCTGTCGTCATAAGCTTCGATGAGTATCTGGCAGCGATTCCAGGTTGTGCCACAGCAGAGGAACAGCCCATCAGTTTGAGCGGACTCCCTGCCTACTTTCTTTGTGGCAAAATTGCCCATCAGGTTAAGGCTTGTCTGCTTGGAGAGGGTGCGGATGAGTTGTTTGGTGGATATCGGGAGTATCTTGATCGAGAGTTTAAGCTCTCGCGTATCCGTATGCGTACTCCATTGCTCAAACAACTTGGTGTCTCGCCAAGTGACCGTGCGCTCAATCTTATTGAACGTCTCTCATCTTCTCCTCCCTTTGATCAATATCTCCAGAGCACTTTTGAAATGAACCTGAGCGATCCACTCGAACGCCATCATCTCAACATTTTCGACAAATATGGCATGGCGGCTGGTGTAGAGATGCGTGTCCCTTACCTCGATGATTCTCTCCTTGAGTTAGTCAATCAATTCCCGCTTCGACACCTTGTGAGAAGAGATCTCGGTATCACAAAGTACATTCTCAGACATCTCTGTCTGCGTCGTTTTGGATACGATGTCACAGATGTGGTGCTTCGTAGGAAGGAGAGCTTTCCATCCGTAGGTATGCGCCTGGAGCAGCGTTTCGATAGGTTATGCGACGAGATACTACCAGACGACTATTTGACTCAACATGAGTTGGGATTCTGCTTCAAGAGGAAACGAAGTCTGCTTCTGTTCGAGCTATTTTATGAGATCTTTATGGTACATCGAGGAGATGGCAAGACCGTGGGGAGTATCCTGAGCTTTCTCAAGTCCAGGTAGCAGACAGAGAACTATAGGGACACAGCCCCAAATTCCGAGGCTTGCGCCCTACTTCCCCTTGTATCCCCGCATGGGGAGCCTCACAGGCCCCTCATATGAGGATGGCTCATATTCTAGCCAAAATGACCGTTGCAGCTATGGCCTTGACCGCCGCATCCACAGCTCGTGCCACAGCCAGGATCACTACAGTTGTGGCTGAAATTCGTCCTCTCAGAATCGATCTCTTCTTTATGGGTGACAGGTTCACACCAGAATGCTTGCTCTACACATGCTTGAGATATCACATCAGTACTCTGGCTCTCAGTTTTGGTTGCGTTCATGCTTACCTCTCTTTGTAGGTGCAGGGCTTGTCCCTGCTTGCCAAGACAATTGAAAAATGTGAATCACTATATTATCATTATAAACAGGTAATTTACTTACGTCAAGTATTTAACACAGCCATTGTGTTTAATGTTTTCTGCCATATTTTGTTTAGTATTAAGCTGATCCAATTACCTCCATCTAGTTGCAGCCGCCGTCCTCACACACCTCATGTCCCTGCTGGGGCAATACCGCTCAAATAACGTCTCTCTTAGCTTACGCGCCGCCGTAGGCGCGAGAATGGCTCTTAATTGAACGGTATTGCCAGCGGGGGCGGAGAACGGCAATGAAATTACATCATATGGCGTAATGTCCTCATTCATGTCAACACAGATTAAAAAATGTAATACCATAAAGAAGATAAATTACTTGCTAAAACTTTAAAATGGTATATAATATTCAAAGCTATACTCACAACTGTCTTTAGTGGGCCATGAGTTACACCGAATTTTTGACACTCCGTTCAAAAAGCGGAGTTCCCTGAAAAATACAACGGAGGACCTTCAATGACGATGAAACTATGTATGATTGGGAAATACCCTCCTATACAAGGTGGGGTCAGTCGGGAAAATTTCTGGCAGACCTATACTCTGGCACAAGCTGGTTTTGATGTCCATGTTGTAACCAATGCTCAAGAGGTTGAAAATGAATTTCGGTGTATCGATCTCCCTTTTTTGCCTCATCCTCTTGACTCTTTAGCCTCAACGCAGGGAAAGGTAACCGTCCATTCCACTCCCAGGACAAGGCACGAATATATTCCCTGGGCCAACCCGTTTGTGACTAAATTAGCTTCTCTTGCAACTGACGTGATAAAGACGTATGACTGTGAACTCATACATAGCTCCTATTTTGAGCCATACGCTGTTGCTGCACATCTTGCAGCTCGATGGACTGGGGTCCCCTATGGAATCCGGCATGCTGGCAGTGATGTCGGAAGACTCTTCCAGGCAAGCGAGTTGCAAACTAGCTATACCAATGTTGTGCTCTCTGCAGACTATCTGTTGGTTGGGCCTAAAACATTGCGTAGCTTTCTCCACTTAGGGGTTGATCTCGACAAGCTCTACCAGCCCAGAGGCCACTCCTTGCCTACTGACTATTTCAATCCATCTGCTCCTCCCCTCGATATCAATAAGCTTCTCGCTGTTATAGCGCAGACCTTGCCTCAAGATGAGTACTACGCCCCCTATCATCGTTTGGCGTCTAAACCTTTTGATCCTTCTCTGCCGACCATCGGTATCTATGGTAAGGTGGGAGAAGTCAAGGGCAGTTTTGATCTGCTGCAAGCACTTGGCAGACTATATTCCTCCGGGGGGCGTTTCAACTTTTTGGCCTTAACCCAAGGCAGGAAGGCGATAATACAGAGATTTGCCAGGAGTATTGAAGAGTGCGGGCTCGAAGAGGTGACCTGGCTTTTGCCCTTTATTCCTCACTGGGGCATCCCCAATTTTCTCAAAGCCTGTACAGCAGTCTGCTTCTTAGAGAGGGGTTTTCCCATCACGATACATGGACCTACTATCCCACAAGAGGTTTTCGCTTCTGGAACCTGTCTGATTTTATCCCATGAAGTTGCGAACAAACAGATGAATCAAAAGCGGTTTCGTCACGGCTCTAATGTCTTTCTTGTGGAACCACGCAATATTGACGAACTGACCCAGTGTCTGAAAGTGGCCGTGAAAGAACCGGCCCAGAGCCATACCATAGGTATGAGAGGCTATGATGACTTCTCTGTAAGAGAGAAGTTTGACACGTATAAGAGTGATTTACTCTCCTTTTTCACGTCCACCCAACAAGATATTGTCCTAAGGAGGCAGGTGATGAGTGTTGCAGAAATGCAAGCATATCTAGCACGTTTATATACCAACGATCCGTTCCGCAAGCTCTTCGAGCTAGACCCAGATACGACCATGAAGGACTATACCCTGACTGATGATGAGGTAAACGCGCTGAAGCAGATTGACATCCAGATGCTTAATATGTTTGCAAGCACGCTGAAGAATAAACGCAAAAAGCGATTTTTAGGAGCATATCCCTTACTATTTAAGCTTGCAGATGTGAACATAGTAAAATACTATAATAGATACTATAACCTGTATCCTGCCAAACCCCATGAAGAGACGTTGCCACAAATAGTTGCTTTTGGAGAGTTTATGGAACAATCTCTGGCAACGGATGAGGATGCCCCCGCTTATAGCTGCGATCTGGTTCGCTATGAACGCCTCTATTATATGACTGCTTTTTCCCCTACGTCACAAGACGCATTTGGCGTAATGAATCAGACAAACGATCAACAACCGCAGTCCATTGGTCCAGATACCTTCCTCCGTATACAAGAAGGCACTCATTTCTCAACCTTTCGCTTCGATGTGGTAAAGATTGCCGGGGAGATAGAAAAGGATGAGCAGGTGAGTCATCTGCAAGAAGGAACCTACTGTTTTCTCTTTCAACCGCAAGCCAAATCCCTGACTCCAAATATCTTTGCCATTAGTCCCGCCACGAGAGATCTTCTTGCACTCTGTGATGGCTCACGCAACATGGCTGGTGTCGTAGATGAGATGGAAAAGCTCCTGGGTCGTGAGCATCTTGAGGCAGACATTAGCAAGATGGTCCAACATTTATATACAGTTAGAGTTTTAGGAGCTTAATACTATGAAAACAACTTTTGAGGAAAAGAGATCGGCTCTCTTTACCATTGAGAAAATAACTTCAGTACCATCTTCTCTAAGTCAGCTCAGCGGTTGTGCTCTTTGTGGGCATTGTACGCTCTTACGTCTCAGAGCACAAAGCAGTTTGGATCGAGGGGACGGGTCTTGCCCCCGCCCTCTTCTTGCACATGAGAAGGAATACAAATAATGACACAAACAGCCAATAGGACAACCGAGCTCCCATTTCTTGGAGTTGGTCTTGGATACCGTCCAGCGCTCAGAGAGGGTATATTTGCCTTCAAGGATGAAATTGATTTTCTGGAGATCATCACAGAACAGTATATCGACAAGGCCAATGATAGAGACAAGCTCGCAAAGGTCTGTGAGCAGTTTCAGGTAATCCCGCATGGTGTAAGTCTCTCAATCGGCTCAATGTCACCATTAGATAGAGATTACTTACGAGCAGTTAAGCAGATTAGTGACCTGACGAGATCGCCTTATTATAGCGAACATCTCTGCATGACATCTGCTCCTGGCATAGAGATCGGCCATCTCTCGCCACTCTGGTTCAACGAAGAGACGTTGCAGAATACAATCAGAAAAGTCTCGGAGGTTCAGGAGTATCTTGGGAAACCGCTTATCCTAGAAAATGTGACGTATCTGTTTGAGCTTCCTGCATCTCCCATGAGCCAGACCACATTCTTCCAGAGACTGGTTGGTGCTACTGGCTGTGGTGTCCTGCTTGATGCGACGAATGTTTTCATCAATTCGTTAAACCATCACTTTGATCCTATCGCCTTTTTAGATGAAATGCCACTTGATCATGTTGTACAGGTCCACTTAGCTGGTGGCTACTGGAGAGACGAGACATTTATCGACGGGCATTCAGAGCTGGTGCAGGAGGAAAGTTGGGATGTCTTCAAAGCACTTGTCGCACGATGCCAGGTAAAGGGCGTCATATTCGAGCATGATGATAACTTCCCGGAAATGATGTTATTGGTCGAACAAATAAGGAGGGCCAGAAACATTCTGCGAGGAGAAGCTGAAGCCATCCGCTCCTGGAAAATTCGGGATGACTCATAGCTCAGACGAAAACATTCTGCAATCTTTTCGGCAACGAAGCCAGGGCCTGCCCCTAGCTCTATGACTGACATCCCTATCCCTCAAGCCGAACTCCACATAATGCTTCAACTCGCTGTCCCAAAACAACTCAACCTGTGCTTTCAACCGCTTGATTTCGCTTTCTACATTACTAGCAATGCTCTTAATGTGGTAGGAGCTTTCTTGCGTCATCGCTTATAACCTCTTGCTTAAGATAGTTCTGGTCATGGCTTAGTCCATGAGTGCTCCCTGATGGAGTTCACTCCACCAAATTTACTTTCTCCATTTCTCCAGGTCAGGATCAATGCGCAGTGAAATGGTAGAAGAAAGAGTCTCTTCGGTGATCCTCTCAAAGAAGAGAGTGTTTGTCACCCGTCCCTTTCCCTTTTTAGAACGAATAAGCCTAGTTATGCCATAAAAGCTAGTGTTATCATATTATATGTGTTATAACCATTTTAACGCATATCCACAGAGTCATGGTTATGTTTTTCTTCTAAGCTTTTTTCACAAAGGAAATTGCGTATGAGCAACAATCCAATGAATGAGCGTCCCTTCCCTTCTCCACTGTTAGCGCCGACCTGTGACGATCGCCTGATCTGGGAAATCTGGCTTTCACGGTATCATCTGCCCGCGCTAACGGTTGCCGACCAGATTGGCCTTTTTTCCTTTCTTGCTCAATCTCCAGCTACCATTGAGGAGGTGGCGGTGGGCCTTTCGTTGGGGCCACGCGGAGCAGAAGTGCTGCTGGGTCTGCTGAGCGCACTTGGCTTGTTGGTGCAGCGACAGGGGCATTTTCATCTCAGCGATGAAGCACGCACCTATCTGCTGGCTGAGAGTCCCTATTACCACGGCGACATTCTACAGATATTGAATTATCCAGTGACAGCGGCGACTCTGCGTGAATGGCTGGAAAACGACCGGGCCATTGCTTGCGGAGGTGGTGAAGAGGACGTATTAATACGAGCCTGGGAGTCTGGCGAGATGTCGCCAGAGATGGCCGCCAAGGTAACCTCTGCCACGCATGCCCATTCCTTCCCAGCGGCGATGGGCGTAGCACGCAATGGCGATTTTTCCAATGTGCATCGGTTACTCGATGTGGCAGGTGGTTCCGGCTGCTTTTGCATCGCCCTGGCGACCCGCCATCCGAACATGCACTTTGCAGTCATGGAGTTGCCCACCGTTTGCAAGCTGGTAGAACAGTATGCTGCTACCTATGGACTACAAGGTCGCATCGAGACTATTGCCGCGAATATGTTCACTGATCCCTGGCCTTCTGGCTATGATGGGGTGTTCTTCGCAGACATTTTCCACGACTGGAATCGTGCTCAGTGTCTCCACCTAGCAAAGCGCAGTTTCGAGATATTGCCGCCGGGTGGTCGTGTCTTCATCCATGAAGTACTGCTCAACGATACCAAGGATGGTCCGCTAGTGGCAGCCGCCTTCTCGATGACCATGCTCCAACTAAAGGGCAAGCAGTATACTGCAAGGGAGTTGGCTGAACTCCTGCAAGTAGTGGGCTTCATTGGTGTAACGGTCAGGCCAACCTACGCCTACTATTCGTTAGTCAGTGCTAGCAAGCCAGCAGAGTAAACTAAGGAGCAAGGGGCAGTGATGTGACTTTCTATAACTCACGAATGCTCATCCTAACACTTAGCTGCTCCATTGGTAGAGAAATACGGTGCTCTGCAACTAGCGGCTCCTCGCCATCAGCGTTTTTGTAAACGTACGGGGAGCTGTTGTACTCCGTAGGTACTGGTACACGGAATCATCTGGAGCGGCACATCACGTATACGCTGAATATCTTTGAAGCGTTCAATGATCTGCTCCAGTACGATCCTGGCCTCCAGGCGGGCCAGTGCCGCACCGAGGCAAAAATGGACGCCATGACCAAAGCCCAGGTGTCGGTTCGGAGAGCGCCGGATATCGAAGACGTCAGGATCAGGAAAGTATTCTTCATCCCGATTAGCTGATCCACTCCAGTAAAATACTCTATATCCTGCTTTGATCTGCTTTCCACCAATTTCTGTATCCCTGGTCACCAGTCGTGATCCTCGTTGCATCACAGAACGAAAACGCAGCACCTCTTCAATGGTGCTCGGCAACAAAGAGGGGTCGTCCCACAGTTGCTCACGGGAGGAGGGATACTCGTCCAAACAGAGAATCATATTGCCAATGAACTTCGTTGTGGTTTCATGACCCCCTACCAGTAGTGACACACAAAAATCGACGATCTCCTCTTCACACAGCAGCTCCCCATCTTCCTCAATTACTAACATAGCACTAATGAGATCGGCTTGTCTTTCCTTGCGCCTTTGAGCAAGCAATGTATGTACCATCCCCTCAAGTGCTCCGAGACTGGCGATGGCTTGCTCTTGAGAACCTCCCAAAACAGCAGGTGACCAGCGCTTGAAGTCTGCCTGCTGCGAGCGTGGAACACCTAACAGCTCAGCGATCACCCTCACGTGAAGAGGAATAGCTAGATGCGCGATTACCTCAAGAGTGCCAGATGCTGTCGATGCATCCAGCAGTTCGTTCACTATGTCTCGAATGCGCTCGGCTTGTTGTGCAATGATGCGAGGGGTAAAGGCCTGAGAGAACAGACTGCGCAATTGTTTATGACGTGGGGGATCTATGACAACGAGGCTCCCTCTGATCCGTACCGGAACACCTCACATACTTGGTTCTGCTCATCAACAGAGACCGGATTGGTTATACGCATCTGCTTGTACCAGGGATACGGATCTAGCCCCAGGCTGGAGACCCGTCGCTTTATCATAAGTTCGATTAAAGACGGCGTTGTCATAATCCCTCCTTAGTGGCAACGCACTTGGCCTGCCAAGCCCTGCGGAATGGGGAAATCGATATGGCCTTAGTGGGTGGCGTGAGTCTGTGTCTGACACCAGATGTCTATATTGGCATGTGTGGTGCAGGGATGTTATCGGCGGATGGCCAATGCAAAACCTTCGATGCATCGGCCAATGGTTTTGTGCCTGGCGAAGGCGTTGGAGCACTGGTCTTAAAGAGATTAGCAGATGCAGAAGCCGATCATGATCAAATCCATGCAGTCATTATTGGATCAGGGATTAATCAGGATGGAGCCACTAATGGGATTACGGCTCCCAGTGTCAAGAGTCAAATTGGCCTTGTGCGAGAGGTCTATGAGAAATATCACGTCGATCCTGACAGCATTAGTTATGTAGAAATGCATGGGACGGGCACAAAACTGGGAGATCCGATTGAGTTAGAAGCGTTGTCAACCGTGTTTCAAGAGAAGACACAACGCAAACAGTTTTGTGCCATCGGTTCTGTCAAAACGAATATTGGTCATACATTGGCGGCAGCTGGTGTGGCGGGTCTGCACAAAGTCTTGCTCGCTATGAAGCAGAAAAAACTCGTACCAAGCCTGCATTTTGAGCAGCCAAATCCGCACTTTGACTTCGCTGCATCACCATTTTATGTCAACACCACACTGCAAGACTGGAATACAGCAGCACAGGGAACAGCGAGACGCGCTACCGTCAGTTCCTTTGGCTTTAGTGGCACCAACGCCCATATCGTGCTCGAAGAATACATGCCAAACTCTAGCGGTAGACAGGCGCAAGGGAAGGGGGCAAGCCCCTTTCCTACACCTACAGCCTCACCCACGCTCTCCCCGAACCTGTTCGTGTTATCAGCCAGGAGTGAGCAGCAATTAATAAGCTATGCGCAAGAGATGAAACATTGGATACAAGCGCATGAGGAGCTTGCTCTCCCGGACATCGCATTTACCTTGCAGATGGGGCGGCAGGCTATGGAGTATCGACTGGCCATCCTGGCCGATTCGCGCGAGATGCTCCTGCAAAGATTAGACAGGTTTGTGCATAATGCAGAAACAAGAGAGGTAGTAGGGATTGGGGGTCCAGGGAGCGATGCCTCCCTGGCGGGGCTTGGGGTGCCCCCAAATCCTCCTATTTCCCAAAAGGTTTTGGGATTCTGCAATAAGCAAGGGTCAACCGGGCTATATACCGCTCAGGTAACAAAGGAGAGCATTGATGTAACACTCTTTGAAGTCGATAAAGATGGACAATCCTTACTGCGTCTCTGGTGCCAGAAGAAGAATCTCGAAAGGATAGCGCAGCTATGGGTAAGAGGAGTGAATGTCGATTGGATGCTCCTCTACACCGTAGAGACGGGAATGGCTCCCACCCTACCACATCGCGTCAGCCTGCCCACCTATCCATTTGCCAGGGAAAGCTATTGGGTACCTGCACGTCACTCCCAAGCAGTAAAGGTAACGGCCTCAGCGCGTGCGGTGCCAACATGCGAGGCAAGCTCACCCCTACATAATGGCATCTTGCTTAGCGACACACCAAACTATAACGGCGAGCTTGCCTCACCCGCACCCCTCGCCTCGCCCACGTCTGCAAACATCGCCAGACCAGACGAAATCCTAACATTTACAACCACCTATTTAGCCAATGCCCTATCAACAGTGCTAAAAATCAGCCCAGAAAAGCTTGATCGAGCAGTAGGCTTTGATGAATATGGGCTAGATTCTATTATCATTCAACGTCTACATGCAAACCTCACAGCAGTGTTTGGCCCCTTTCCTGCCACCACATTCTTCGAGTACAAATGTATCAGCGATCTGGCCCAATACTTTCTCAGAGAACATAAAGAAACGCTGCACGCGCTCTTCCAGCAAGCCAACCAACCCGCAAATGTTGTAGGGACAATGGTGCATCAAAAACCAATCACTCTCGAACAAGACATCGCTATCATCGGCATCAGCGGCCAGTATCCCCAGGCCGAAAGTCTCGATGCATTCTGGCATAATCTAGCAGCAGGTAAAGATTGTATTGTCGAGATTCCACAAGAACGCTGGGATTATCATACATATTACCAACCCGAAAATGGGACTGGTGGCAAAACGGGGGGCATGTATTGCAAATGGGGCGGCTTCTTGTCGGATATCGACGCCTTTGATCCATCATTCTTCCATATCTCGCCTCTGGAGGCGCGTTTGATGGACCCACAGGAACGGCTCTTTCTGCAAATAGCCTCGGCGTGTCTTGAGGATGCCGGGTATGGAAAGCACCGGTTGAGAGACGAGAGTGCGGGAGATGGCAGAGCCAATGTCGGGGTTTTTGCTGGTGTCACCTATAATGCCTACCAGTTACATCTCATCAAGGAATACGAGCAAGGAAACGCAGTACCAGTCAATTCCCAAACCTATTCCATCGCCAACCGCGTCTCCTATATATACAACCTGAGAGGGCCAAGCGTCGTCATAGATACCGCCTGTTCCTCCTCCCTTTTTGCTATTCATCTGGCTTGTGAAAGCATCAAAAAGGGTGAATGTGCTATGGCCATTGCGGGCGGGGTCAATCTCTCTTTACATCCAAGTAAATACATTTCCCTCTGCGTAGCTCAGTTCGCCTCAAGTGATGGGCATTGCCGCTCATTTGGTCAAGATGGGGATGGCTATGTTCCGGGTGAGGGCGTTGGAGCGGTGCTCTTGAAACCGCTAAGAGCTGCTGTGGCTGATGGGGATCATATCTATGCTGTGATCAAAGGAACTGCCGTCAATAACGATGGCAAAACCTTTGGCTATAGTGTGCCCAATCCGGTGGCCCAAACAGAAGTCATTAGCAAAGCGCTGGAAGTGGCTTCTGTCGATCCACGCACCATCAGTTATATCGAGGCCCACGGTACGGGCACGAAACTTGGAGACCCCATTGAGATCACAGGTCTTAGCAATGCCTTCAAGGCATATACATCAGATAAACAGTACTGTGCCATCGGCTCAGTCAAGTCCAATATTGGTCATTTGGAGGCTGCCGCTGGCATTTCCCAGGTTGCCAAAGTCGTTCTTCAGATGAAGCACAAGCAGCTCGCACCATCTTTGTTGCATACAGTTGCGCTCAATCCGCACATTGATTTTGAAAATACACCGTTTTTTGTGCAACAAACTCTTACAGAGTGGAAGCAACCTGTCATTCAAGTGAATGGTGAAGAGATTGTGTACCCGCGCCGTGCTGGCATCAGTTCATTTGGAGCAGGAGGGGTCAATGTCCATCTCGTTCTAGAGGAATATCAAGTCAGGGATGAGAAAGTTATTCAACGTGAAGGAGATAAAGAGCCTGTCATTATCGTGCTATCGGCTCAAAAGGAGGCGAATCTCCGTGCGTATGCTCAACGTCTGAAAGCATACATGGCACAAGGCATACAGAGTCTGCGTACAATGGCAACGCTAAAAGATCTAGCTTACACGTTGCAAACTGGTCGAGATGCAATGTCATGCAGGCTGGCATTTACGGCGCGAGACCCTGAAGAAATCATCGAGAAACTCTCGCTCTTTCTCAATGCTCAGCAGCCTGTTGGGCACAACGGTCTCTACATTGGGTATGGAACCGCAGCCAAAAAGCCGGGCACAGATGTGGCTCTTGACAGCCGCAAAACCATACAATCTTCACCACTAGTTTCAATCCCTTCCGGGCTGACAAAGGACATTGGCTCCTGCGGCTTCCCCAGCGGAGAAGTATACACACCAAATCCTAATAAGTCAAGTGAAAATGCACTAGACTTAGAACACATGGCGGAACTTTGGGCGAACGGCAGAGAGATCGACTGGGAAAGCCTGTATCAAAACGAGAGGCGTTTCAAGGTATCTTTGCCAACATATCCCTTTTCAAAAGAGAGATATTGGGTTGGGCGACCGCAAGGAATCGTCCCCGTAGGCGCGGACTTAACGCCTTCCGGCGGGATTGCAAAGGGCGGTCAGCCCTTTGACGGGGTTCGGGGTGTCACCGATCAAAACCTCTTTTCTTCTTTTTTGCCCGCCGCCGCAGGCGGCCAGAAGGGCGAAAGGAAGTCTTTGGGGGCACCCCAAACCCCGCCAGAGGACTACCGTCCCCTGGACCCCTGGCTTAAGTCCGCGCCTATGGGGGACTCCCCAAACCCCGCCAGGGGACTACCATCCCCTGCACCCCTGCCTAAGTTAGCGCCTATGGGGGACTCCCCAAACCCCGCTAGGGGACTACCATCCCCTGCACCCCTGCCTAAGTTAACGCCTGAACACGGAACCTTCCTAGCAGAATTGTGCCAAGCTCTCGAAGGTGAGCGCCAGGCAATGATGAAAAAGTATCTGCAAGATGTACTGGCCAAATTGCTGGCGTTTCATCCCCCGGAGGTACCAGAACTTCATCAAGGATTTTTTGATATGGGGATGGAATCAGTGATGGTGGAACAGCTCCGAGTTTCGCTTGCAGAAACCTTTATGATTGAGATCAATGAAAATGCCCTCTATGAGTATCCAAACATCTCAGCGCTCTCTGCGTACACCATTGACCTTATTTCTTTTTTAGATCTGGAATTACACCAAAGTCCCGACATTTCATGCCAGGAAGAGACGGGATTTTTGGATGAACTTGCTTTACTTATTACAGACGATATACAAGAAGTACAGGCCATGGATCTGAAAGAGGTTGTTTCTGAGTTACAAAATTTACTGACTGGTAACAGTAAAATCTTGGGAGATTAGGTTTTATGTTGAAAGAACCTGGAAAAGCAGATTACACATCGCTCTTGAGAGGCTCATTAGCTACCATAAAACAGTTAAAAGCCGAACTGGCACAGCAAAAAAAGGTGCAAGAGCCGATTGCCATCATTGGGATGGGGTGCCGTTTCCCAGGGGGATGCCATGACCCAGAAACCTTCTGGCAGTTTTTAATCGATGGCGGCGACGGCGTCATCGAGTTTCCTCGTGACAGATTCAATCTTGAGGAGCTCTATGATCCTGATCCCAACGCTAGTGGGAAAATGTACCTCAAAGAGGGCGGGTTTTTGCAGGAAAATGTGGGCGACTTTGATGCCCGCTTCTTTGGCATATCTCCACGAGAAGCAGTTGAAATGGACCCTCAGCAACGCATGCTCTTGGAGGTAAGTTGGCAAGCGCTGGAACGAGCAGGCATCCCTCCCAGACAGCTCAAGGGAACACAAACCGGTGTGTTTATCGGGATCATCGGTTCCGAATACGCCCTTTTGCCTCGTGAAGACATCGCTGTGAATCCCTATAGGCTAACCGGTACCATAGCCAATATTGCCTCTGGTAGAATTTCCTATATCTTAGGCGTCCACGGTCCATCCATTTCTCTTGATACAGCTTGCTCTTCATCGCTCGTCGCAGTTCATCTGGCCTGTGAAAGTTTACGCAGAGGTGAATCCTCTTTAGCTTTAGCTGGTGGCGTTAGTTTAATGATCGCCCCTTCTGGCTTCCTCTCTCTGTGCATTACATGTGCTTGCGAAAGATGGCAGGTGCAAAACGTTTGATGTCAGTGGTGATGGCTACGGACGCGGTGAAGGCTGTGGCATCGTGGTCTTAAAAAGGCTTTCTGATGCCTTGCACGACAACGATTCTATTTTAGCCGTCATCAAAGGAACTGGTGTGAATCAAGATGGTCCTGGTAGCGGACTGACCGTGCCAAATGGAATGGCTCAAAAAGCCTTGCTTCGCAAAGTACTTGAGGAGACAAACCTCTCTCCCACAGATATTGGGTATATGGAGGTTCATGGCACAGGCACTGCCGTAGGCGATCCCATCGAAATTCAGGCACTGACAGAAGTATTTGGCCAAGACAAAAAAAGAGAACAGCCGCTCTACATCGGTTCGGTCAAAAGTAATATCGGACACTTAGAAGCGGCAGCTGGTGTCACGAGCCTTATTAAATCGGTCCTCTGTTTGCAGCACAAGCAAATTCCACCTAACTTGCATTTGCATACACTCAACCCAAAAATTCACCTGCAAAGCATTCCGGCGGTGATTCCCCAAAAAGTGATCCCCTGGAACACAACAAGAACCGAGCGGATCTTAGGGGTGAGTGCATTTGGGTTTAGTGGCACCAACGCTCATGTCATCGTCTCAGAATGGCAAGACGCCCCGCTGGCCTCTGCACCTTCTACTTGCATGCGGCCCTGGCATATCCTGGCCCTTTCAGCAAAGGACGAGAAGACCTTATCTCAGGTCATCGTCAAATACAAGAAGCACTTTGTGCAGATCAGTGCAGATCAACTAGAAGATATATGCTTTACCGCCACTGCTGGGAGA
>VBJK01000469.1 GCA_005879655.1 Chloroflexota bacterium
CACTTATCACGCACAAAACGACGGAACAGATTGCTCTCGCTTAGCTCAGGCAGGGCACGAGACTGCTTGCCGCGACGTTGGGCTTCGTCTTTCAGAATCCTCTGGTCTTCCTCATTGAGGCGTTCCCAAGTATACTCAAAGTGTGGATACAATTCTTTATATGCTTGGTCTCTCACGAGATTGCGGTTAACCTCGCTGCCCTGGTGTAGCTTCTCATCGAAAAGATGATAGCAGATACGTTGCAGATAGAAAGGATGGCGGCCTGCCTGTGCCAGTACCCACTCGACATCAGAGTCGCTGAAGAACAGGCCAGTTCTTTCTGCCGGTTGTATCACCAACTCGCGCGCTTCCTCTGGCGTGAGAGACTCCAGATGGCAGACTACGAAGATGTTGAAAAATGGGGAAGTTTCTATAACATTAGAACATACCTTAGATAAAGGAGCAATAGAGGCAGTAACATAAGATACCTTAGCCGCTTGTGAACGCAAGAAGGCGAAAAAATCTCGACCGAAACTTTTATTGCTCGTAATATTATCAAATGCATCCATCAAGAGTACAGGATGAAAACCCTGCTCGTTGATCTGGTCGAGTATTTCGCTAAATTCATCCTCACCCGCTAAACCATTGGCATCCAGCGGCAGATGACTTTGATGAGCGATTTGTTTGCAGACAGCTTCAAAAAAGTCGTCGGACGATTTCTGCAAATATTTTCTCAAGTCAATCGAAATCAGTAGATGCTGACTCAAATCATACTCAAATCGCTGTTGTACTTCTGGAAATTTGAGGCTTCGCAACACAGATGATTTGCCAATGTGACCTGATCCCACCAGGGAAATGCATTGCTGGCTCACAATGGCTGAGTACAGGCGTCTCAGAACTCGGCTACGGCCAAAAAACATCTCTGGCCGATGAACTGCGTTCATATATTGATAAGGGTTGCTTAGCGGCTGCTTAATATGTTTCTGGCTCATAATCATGGCTGGTGGGTCGCCTGATATTGGGTGTGTGAGATGTTTATTCTCATTTAGTGTTTCACTTGATGTTTGAGTTGTTTCCTGTATGTGCAATAACGCAGCATTTTTTGTCAAAGTGGAGAGGCCAGATTCTGATAATAAAGTTGCATCCACAAGAGACTGGTTAGAAGTAGTATTCCCTCTTTCTTGCATTAGGTTAAGCTGAGCATAATTCCGTTTTGCTATCTCAAATGCCTCTTTGATCCAGTCAAGGGACGGGAGTGGAATGGAGACCTCATCGCTGAAAGGCAGACTTTCTAGATATGAGAAGGCCGCTTCAAACACCATTGTTCGTATATCAGGACTAACCTGTGGCTCAAGTACCTCAAGGACTGCTTCTATTTTGTTTCGTGCATAGAGGAGCTGCTTCTGTTGCAGCTCTATGCGTTTTTTCATGATTTCTAGGCGTTGCATTTTCAATTGCAACTGATCTTGCTCCTTGACGGATGACAGCTCAAACCCTATTTGCTCTTGTTTCGACTCTTGGCTATCATCCTCTCTTATGGAATCAATGGCTGAATAAGTCTTCTCTGGGAACGTTATCACGTCAGAAGAGCCATATGATGGCTTTTCCGAGGACGCTTCGGGAAAGAGTTCCTCTATTGGTTTACCTAGGAACTTACTTAGAGGTCCCCAGAAACATGTTGCTGGGGAAGTAGATCCATTTTCCCACCGATTGATGGTTACGCGAGTGGTTTTAATCTTCTTGGCCACGGCTTCCTGTGATAGTCTACGACGGATTCTTTCTTGCTTAAGCCAAGTCCGAAAATTACTAGTCGTCATAACTTCTCGCTATCTATGTCTCTATAGCGCCAGTCAATCTCAGAGGGTTGGCCTGAATGAATAGTAACTGGGGCTCCTTTCGTTGGATCATGAAGATAGACTGTGTAGTTTCCAGGCTCTAACTTAGGAAAAATACCGATAAACATTGAGGACCCATCAATTTGGCGCTCTATAATATTGGAAACTACCTCTGTTGCAAGAGATGGAGGGCCAAATCCTCGGCAAAGACGAAGAGTAACTCCGAGATATTTCTTCTTTACTTTAACAATTAGTGCGCCTTTACGTTTGGTAATTCCTAAAGGGATTTCTGTCAAATATACAGAAAGAGCTTGTTGATCTAAAGGGTGAAGAGAAGGAGAAATGACTTCAGGTGAGGATTGTGCGTGCCACTGCAATAAACCCAAAACGGTGCTTATCACAGTAAAAGCTGCCCCGAGAATGGTGGACCAAGGGCCAGGAATGATGGACACGAGATTCAGTATCCATAACAACGCTCCGACTAGGAGAGCCAGAATACCCAATATCATCAACTTCTGGTGGTGGTGGTCACGTCTCTGTAGTTTCATTAGGAATCTTTCCCTAGCTCAAGAGCATGTAGAGCGTGTCGAGCATAGAGAAGGAAATACCGAAGAGGTTTTTCGTGCTGCCCACACTCTTAAGTACTCTTTTCTTTACTTGAACAGGGCAGAAGAGACGAGCCAATTTGAAGAAAACAACTCGGACTTTACCCTGTCGCGCCTGATTCCCACTGTCACCGCACCTGCTATTTGGAAGACAGCGAGAATCATCTTCTTTTGATTCAAGTATACTCAATTACAATCACTTATTCAAGCCTTGCCAACAGTATAAATGTAACAGGCTGTATCATTGGATGATGTATCATCATGTAACAAGCTGGAAGATATCTCTTTGAGGATTGTGCTGGGTCAAGAAATTTCTCATGCCATAGCTGGTCAGGTTTTAGTCATTGATCCATTGCATGAGAGAAGGGATCAATAGGCTTAAGAAGCCCACTCAGACGCATTACAACTGGCAACTTTTTCTGGCTATTCGGAAGAGTGCGTAGAAATGGCACAAGATGAATAGCCCTTTTTCTGCAAGTCTACAACTCCACCCTAACACTGAAATGGCAGTGGATTGCTCTAAAGATGCACGGAACATACCTTACACTTATGTGAGAGAGGGGAAACAAGACAAATGAAATGCCTTGTTGCGCCTGGTTTTCGTTGTTACCGCACCTGCAAGTATGGAAAATGATGAGAACTATTCTGTAGTCGGTTCTCCTCTCAAACACCAATTTGGAGGCTCTGCGGCTGCTCATGCCTCGCACCGCAAGCGTCCTTGGGATTTGTGCTGGCTGGTGCTCACTTCTTGCGTTTCTTGGTGTGTTCGATTGTCATGCCTTTGGCAGACGATGTTTGCATGTTCTAAATATTTCTATAACAACTGAGACTGTAAAACAAGAGAAGCACCTTGATGAACATTCTTTACTACCAATGGACTCCCTTCCAAATCCTCTTCTTCAGCATACAACCTAGCCAACAAAGGAATCCCCTGAGCAGCCATGCCAAAATACTGAGCATCAACCTCAACGCCAACGCTCGTATACCCAACGTTTTCCGCTGCCGCGATAGTCGAGCCTCCTCCCATAAATGGATCAAGAATTCTTCCTTCGGCGAGAGGCAAGGCGGCACGCACAATATACCTCATGAATTTCTGAGGTTTCAGAGAAGGATGATTGACAATATCACGTTCTTTTTGCGGTGTACGCTCACTCGGTATGACATCGGTAAATGGACGATCCGGCGAGTCACGACGAAGACCCCCCGTTCTCCATTTCCTCAGATTGTCCTGCACGCGCCCCTCAAGAGGTTTGCGAAATAGTTCCCAGGGTTCCCATGCTGAACGAGGGATAACTGTGACGTCAGAAAACTCTTCCTCAGCGTTTTTTGGCCTATCGCCGCCCCTTAGCGTCTGAACCAGACGAGCAATTTCACCACGTCTTTCCCAACCTGCATCGGTCAAAGCTGCACAGAGTACATGGGAGAGGAACGTGTTAGTGGCAACAAACATATGTGCACCTGGCACTACTACACGTAGGGCTTTTGTTCCCCAGGTAAGAAAAAAGCGATAGAGATTCTCAAGGTCCTGTGCATTCAAGACTGTAAAGCGTGGTAAGGGGGCACGCACATTACCATCTAGAGCGGGAGGGATACGCCACATCCCACCATGGTTTCCATTCCTCAATTTTGTTTGCTCTCCAGGAGAGTATTCTTTGAGTCCATAGGGCGGATCGGTGATGATGGCTTCAAAACTGTTTTTCTGTTGTGCATCAAGCCACTCAAGGCAATCAGCATGATGCAATGTATATACCATGTATGCCTCCTACTTTGCATTTACTATACAGTATAGCAGACATAAAGTGAAAATATCGCTGTGCTTAAGAGTAAGGGGGCATGTCATTGTTTGGCGTGGAGGAGAACTGTAGCATGTCCCGTAGTTGCGCAATTTATTGTGACAGGGTTATAAACAAAGAAAACAGGTGCAATGAATTGCACAGCTACAGGTATTTTTGAATATGCACGGCGCAATAAATTGCGCAACTACGGATTTGTTCTTACTTTATACACGTTTAATCAAGGAGACTGCGCAAAAGCACGTTAGAATGGGCCAATCCCTATGCCGTGAAGAAGCATCTCAATGGCTGTTGCAGTCAGGACTGGCAAGAAAATATAGCGTAACGTCTTGTTGCTTAGATGCACAAGCAGACGTGCTCCGATGAATGCTCCCAACAGGACACCCAGGGCAACTGGGGCGGCAAGCAAGGGAACAATATTTCCACGCGAAAGGTAGATTCCGGCGCTGGCAGCTGCTGTGACACCGATCATCAGGTTGCTGGTTGCTGAAGAGACTTTCATGGGCAGGCGCATCAAGGTGTCAAGGGCCAGTACTTTGAAGCTGCCACTACCAATGCCAAGCAGGCCAGAAATGGCTCCCGCTACATACATCAGTACGAAGCCAGCAGGAGTCCGCCTCACTTGATAGCGAACCTCTTGTCCGAGACGTTTGTCTGGATAGGACCCGGCTAGGTTGAAATAGGTCGCCCAGCGATCGTTATTTATGCCTTGTGGCAGCTCTTCTCTTAGTTTGAAGATCATGGGGGCGATGGAGATAAGCAGGATCACGCCAAAGATGATCGCGAGCATGTTGGGGGCCAGCAGGCCAGCCAGGAAGACGCCACTGAGCGCGCCAAGCGTGGTGCCAATTTGCAGTACCATGGCTATACGCACGTTGGTGAGGCGGTCTCGCACATAGGCAATTGCTGCGCCGCTAGAGGTTGCGATAACAGAGACGATACTGGCACCAATTGCTAATTCAATGGGAACGTGGAAGGCGATGGTCAGCAATGGAACTAGCAGCACACCTCCTCCTAGTCCAGCGAGCGAACCAACGACGCCAGCGGTGAGCGATCCAGCGAAGATGAGCAAGAGAGTCTGCACGGAGAGATCTAGACCTTGAGCATTGCTGGGGAGTTGGTCTTTGGGAGGTCCTCCGAGAAAGAAGATACTATACAGGAGGATGGCTAGCACGATAGAGGTAATGATCACGTATTGAAGATCTCGCTCCCGCATAAAAGTTAGCAGAGATCCTACTAAACTGAGAACGGGAGTGGCAATCAGTGCCAGCAGGCCAAGTGTAATAATGTGAGGTTGTAGGATGAGCCACCATGCGCTGATTTGTTGTAGCGTCTGTGGTAAAAGCAAAATTCCCAGCAGGATCAGGCTGGCACTCAGGGTCACGCCAATTTTGAGGATGCGCGCAACCAATGGCGTTGAGATAGTTTTACCCAGATCTACCTGTTCCCATGGGACTCCCGCCAGTGAGAACGATCTTCCACGAGTGGTTCTGATCTCTGGCTCCTTCAGGCGATGTGAGAATGGCTCGTGAGATGGCAGGTTGGGAGGTGTTTCAACAAGCGCGGTAGTATGGGAATCTACAAAGCAGCCTGGCTTGATAAACTGGCTTTTTGTCATGGTCGTTGGGGGACTGGTTCCGGCCTCTCTTAGGCTGAGCTTGAGGGATGGTCGGCTTGTATGAGGAACTGCGATGTGTTCTCTGGTTTCCCTGTATGAAGATAGCCCATGCAAACGCGGGCTTGTGTCAGCTTCTTTCGTATGTAATGGCAAGCGGCTTTGCGGTTCCGCTTTCCTTGTTACAGCAACCAAACGCTCTCAGTCCATTGAGGGCAACAGGTAAAGAACGGCTCGCAGTGAGAATGCTCTAGGCCAATGAGAGAATGAACCGAGCGAAGGATGTATTTCATACATATTCTTACAATTTTATGGTAGCATATCACATAGCTCTAAGCCTTATAAAACATGTAAAGCCATTACTATTGTTTACAGGGAGTCTTATGGGATATGCAAAACTATTACTCTTGTTCATGAAAAATATTATGAAGCGTTATGGAACATGTGAAACCATTACTATTGTTGAGTAGAAGTATTATCAAACAGGGGATACTATTACCATTGTTTACGAGATGAGATGGTGGCATAGTTTCATTCCTCCCCCACCTCCTCCACCAACGCCTGTACCACCTCCTTATCCTGCTCATCTAACACCGTCCGTGGGTCAAGCAACAGGCTATCGCGCAGAATACGTGTAATTATAGGAATATGGCGTAAGCGTAAACGTTTAGCTAGTTCGTCTAATGGAATGGGCATATGCGCGGCATCAAGCGCGAGCAACGTCGTCTTGAGCGTCTCGCCAGGAAGTGTCCCACCGCCAACCGTAGACTCGCCGGGTTGCTTGCGGGCAGCAATCCCCTTCGCGCGTAAGCGAGAGACCCATCTCATGGCCCGACCGTCAATCTTCTCTGGCCGAGCGGAAATCATACGCCAGATCGGAATGTGCTGCTCAGCCTCATCACGCTGATAGTGGCGCAACGTCGCCTCTAATGCCGCCAGCGTCAGCTTATCAATGCGTACCGCCCGCATCAGTGGATGCTTAGCGAGCAGAGCAATCACCTCTTGCTTGCCCACCAGAATGCCAGCCTGCGGACCCCCCAGCAGCTTATCAGCAGAGAAACAGACCAGATCAGCACCCGCAGCAAGACTCTCCTGCGGAGTCGGTTCGTGGGCCAGGCCGTAGCGCTCACTCTTAAGCAGACAACCACTGCCCAGATCATTCATCACTAGCAAATTATGGCGATGGGCTAACTCGGCCATCGTAGTAATGGGAGTCGTTTCGGTGAAGCCCGTAATTAAAAAGTTGCTGGGATGAACTGCCAGCAGCAGGGCAGTTCGTTCGTTGATGGCAGCTGCATAGTCAGCGATACGCGTACGGTTCGTCGTACCTACCTCAACGAGCTGACAACCGCTCTGACGCATCACATCGGGTATGCGAAAACCACCGCCAATCTCTACCAATTGTCCACGGGAAATAATCACCTCGCGCCCCATGGCCAGCGCACTTAAACCCAAAAGTACTGCCGCCGCATTAATATTCGTCACCAGTGCAGCCTGCGCACCGGTCAGGTCACGCAAAAGAGCTACTACATGAGTATGGCGTGAACCCCGTTCACCGACCTCAAGCTCGTACTCCAGATTAGCATAGCCGCCGGAGACTTCCTGTACCGCCTGAAGTGCAGCTGCACTGAGAGGAGCGCGTCCAAGATTGGTATTAATAATCACGCCCGTCGCATTTATCACCGAGCGCAAATGGGGTTGTTGTTCTTGTTTGAGCAAGCGTTCAGCGCTGGCAAGCAGATCGTCGTGTGATGGACAGCAAGCACCCTCCTGAATCGCCGCACGAGCCAGGGCAATGCTGGCACGTATAGCACGTAGCGTGAGGGAACGAGAATAGTGAGTAATGCACGTTTGCCCTACCGTAGATTGTAGTAACTCGTCAACCGAGGGCAAAAGGCGAAGTTGGTTCTGCTGCTCAAAATTCATACCGTGCGCATCCTCCCACTAAGGGACAATACCAGTTAAATGAGCCCGCCGCAGGGCAATCCCTTGTGGTTGCCCTGCTTGTGGTTGCTCTGCGCGCTAGCAAAAAATAGAGACACCCTACCCGATCAGTATCTAACCGGGGTTGCCGGAAATATACTGACTGAGACTCTTATCATACATACCTATTTTATGCTAATGCAATGAATAATACATTGTAATGGCCAGACTATTCGCAACCTTGCCCATAATGGCACGAAGATCAGCATCATTCAGTCTACAAATGGCGTATTGGTCGGCAAGCAACGTGCGCAACACTGGGTACATCAGCTCGGTTTTTACCAGGCTATCGGTATCGAGAAGAGGATAATCGCGTTTCAAAAGTAAGTGATGATAAGGACGTAGTTTGCCACGGTACGAAGTGAGGGCAACAACGTTTACAGCACCTGCATGGCGACAGAATGGATCGCCGGACACCACAAGAGCAGGATGCCAGTCAAGGATACGCTTCTCCTCGATACCAGGAGGGAGCGAAGCCGGTGCAAGTTCTGGTGGATGCGGCATGGTGATTTTCTATTAAATATCTTTACAACTAACTATGGACGGGCAAAAACAACTGGAGCATAGACAGGCGTATCACTGGTGGACTCAAGCTGACTGTAGAAGCAAGCTGTCGTCAGCGACCAGGAATGCGCAACAAGACTGAGACGCTCCTCTCGTTCGTCCTGACTCTCTTCCTGTAGGGCAACAGCTATGAGGTCCATATCGCGTTGATACTGTTCCGTAAGTAAGGATGAACGGCTGAAGTCACAATTCATTGCCATAAAAGCTACCTCTTATAATTCCAAGTCCAATTCGCCATACGTCCAAATCTATCGCGTATCGCGGGTAGCGGAAAAACCGCGTGAGGGTCAAAATTTTCTCCAACGTTGCAGATTATACCAGCAATTTAGGTAATAAGCAATCCTTTTTTGAAGAATCTGAAAAGTTCTTGTAAAGTCAAGGTGTAGCGGTGAGCGCTCACACGTGGGTACAAGCTGATCCGAGGCTCTAGATGTGCTCTTACTTGCAGATCACCACTTATGGCGACGCCCTCAAGAAAAAAGAACTTTTTGGCTATTCTTGAGGATTGAGAAAAAATGCTTGACAGCACGCAAAGAGTCCGTTATAATGAGTCCGTCGATCACTCAGAGACAAAAACTGGTGTGTTCTACCACATGGGCAGTTACCAAAGTGGCCAAATGGGACTGACTGTAAATCAGTTGCGAGAGCTTCGGAGGTTCGAATCCTCCACTGCCCACCCAAGACATACTCCTGATTATGTTATGGCTTGATTAGCCCGTGTGGCGCAGCGGTAGCGCACAGTCTTGGTAAGACTGGGGTCATGGGTTCAATTCCCATCACGGGCTCCCGTGGTTTCTGAATGATGTCTGGGCTGAGGTATGCAGCTCCGGTTCCATCTTCACGAAATTCCGCGTACAGGACGCACAAAAGCTTTTGCTGCCGTCTTCTGAATTGATCGTTATTATTCCCTTCCTTTCTGATAAAGCAAAAAGACTGGAAATTTTATCTCTTATAACGGTCAGATGCCAGGGGACGGCTGCTGCATGTCTATATCCATTGCCATCTGATCACAAGAGAGGATTGCAGAAGGAGCCACCATCAAACATGGCTAAGAAGAAGTTTGAGCGAACAAAGCCGCATGTGAATGTGGGTACCATTGGACACATTGACCATGGCAAGACGACTCTGACGGCTGCAATTACGAAAGTATTGGCCGCCGCTCAGCTTGCCAAGTATACGGCCTTTGACCAGATTGACAAGGCTCCAGAAGAGCGCGAGCGCGGTATTACCATCGCCATTGCTCACCTGGAGTACGAGACCGACAAGCGCCACTATGCTCACGTGGACTGCCCCGGTCATGCTGACTACATT
>VBJK01000470.1:0-1702 GCA_005879655.1 Chloroflexota bacterium
GCAGCGTCAAATCTGGCAAAAAATCATCGAAGCCAACCTCGATGCCGATCTGAAAGCGATGGTACGTCAAGATCACGGTGATCACACGCACGAGTGGGATGATGAATTGATAGAGGATGGTACACCCGCAACCCTGAGCGAGATGCGCGGCAAGGATTTTGCCCATCTCCTCGAAGATATTGACGGTTATCTGTGCGAATTGACAGGGGCGCAGATTCGTGGTGGTCTGCACACGTTGGGACAACTCCCGGCGGGTGCGCAACTGACGGATTTGCTTTTTAGTCTTTGCCGTCTGCCCAACTTGGGCGTGCTTAGCCTGCGCGAAGCCGTTGCCCAGGCTTGTGGCTTGACGCTGGCAACCTTACTTGAGACGCCTGGCCGTCGTCTTACGTCTGAGGAGCAGCAGCACCTTGCTTGCCTCAATACCCTGCACAAAGATGAGCAGAGCACAGCAGCGAAGGTCTGTGCAAGCGCCTCCGATGCGATTGAACTGCTTGAAAAGTGCTGTCACCATATGCTCACCGTCCTGCAAGAACACGACTTCAGTACGAGTGCAATCGTGCAGGCCAGCGCTGTACTGTCCACCGCTGCGGGCAATCTCTCTGGTGTGCATGATGTGTTATCCTTTGTGTGCACACAGATCATGCCACGTCTGATGCAGACAGGAGATGAAATACGCCATATCGTAAGAGCATTAGATGGTCAGTATGTGCCCGCCGGGCCTAGCGGCTCTCCGACACGTGGCATGGTCCATGTCCTGCCTACTGGACGCAACTTTTACACGTTAGATCCAAGAGCCTTACCTAGCCAATCGGCATGGGAAGTTGGCACTCAGCTTGCGCAAGCCTTGCTTGATCGCCACTTGCATGAGACGGGACGCTATCCTGAAAGTGTGGGACTGAGCATTTGGGGTACTAGTGCCTTGCGCACACAAGGCGATGATATCGCACAGGTCTTTGCGTTACTGGGTGTGCGTCCACAATGGCAACAGGAGAACCGGCGCTTGCGCGGCCTTGAGGTGATCCCTCTGCACGAATTAGGCCGACCGAGAATCGATGTGATCTGCCGTATTTCTGGCTTCTTTCGTGACGCCTTCCCTCATCTGATCCATTTGCTTGACGAAGCCGTACACATGGTTGCTGCTCTTGACGAACCAGCAGAGAAGAACTACGTTCGACGGCATGTCGAGGCTGATATCACACGCTATACAGAGGAAGGCCACGACGCGACGACATGTCATGACTATGCCCACTATCGTCTTTTTAGTTCCAAGCCCGGTGCATATGGCGCTGGGATTTTGCCGCTGATTGATGAGCGCAACTGGCAAGACACGGCTGATTTTGCCGAAGCGTATGTCAATTGGGGCGGCTACGCATATACACGCTCCGCCTTTGGGGTAGACGCCCGCCCCGCCTTTCGTCATGCGCTCTCACGTGTCACCGTGGCGGCGAAAAATCAGGATAACCGCGAACATGACCTCTTTGATTCAGATGACTATTTGCAGTTTCATGGCGGCATGATTGCGACCATTCGTGCCTTGAGCGGAAAAGCGCCGCGCCGCTATATTGGCGACAGTGCCGACCCAGAGCATATACGTGTTCGAGATTTGAAAGAAGAGTCGCTACGTGTTTTCCGTTCACGCGTCATCAATCCAAAATGGTTAGCGGCTATGCGTCAACATGGATATAAGGGGGGACTGGAA
>VBJK01000470.1:1720-7704 GCA_005879655.1 Chloroflexota bacterium
AAGCCTATGCCTTGGATGAACAGATGCAGGACTTTCTGAGCAAGAGTAATCCCTGGGCCTTACGCGATATTGCCACACGCCTCTTTGAGGCTGCAACACGCGGTTTGTGGAAACATCCTGCACCACAGCTATTGGATGCTTTGCGTGATGTTCTCTTGAGTACGGAAGCTGACATAGAAGCAAGGAGCGAGCCATGAAGCGAAAGCAACAGACACCATCTTCTCTGCAACCAGATCCACCCTTCTCTCATCTGCGTCCCACTAGTGCATGGTACTGTTATCAAACTCGCACACGCCGCAAGAGTAGCCCCTCGCTTGAGCAAGTCAGAGAAGGAGAGCGGCTAGCTGTCAGCGATATCAATTTCGTCGAGCATGAAACTGGCATGAATCAGCAGAGCCGCATCCTGGAGATTGGCTGCGCCTGGGGACGCCATAGCCTCGAATTAGCACGCCGTGGCTATCAACAGGTCGAGAGTCTGGATGTCTGCGAAGCACTTGTCACCACAGCACGAGAACGCGCCACAAAAGCTGGTGACACACTCAGCCTGCTGGCTCTTGACTATCTCGATTATCATACAGACACGCCTTTCGACATCATCTTGTCACTCTACGACCGCAGTTGTCTGGGCCAGCCAGATAACGCTCAAGATCACAACAGCCTTCAGCATCTCGCACGTTTGCTCCAACCAGGAGGCCATCTCGTCTTTGGGATCTGTGACTGGCCTCGCGATTTGCCACTGCCATCCCGCTCTTGGGAAGAAATAGAAGAGGGTTTTGAGTTACACGAGGTGCTCTCTGAGAGAACAACCATGAAATGTACACATCGTACACTGCTTCTGCGCTCTGATGGAAGTCGAGAGATATATGAGTTGACGCGTATCCACTATGATCTTGCCCAAGTGAGCACACTGCTCGCCAAGACGAACTTCCAACTAGTGAGCGCATATCATGCATTTGATCACGAGAGACCCTATGGATCTGAGAATGAAGGACTTGTCGTGGTAGCACAGCAACAAAAGTTGCCCATGCTAGACAGCCATAAAAGATGATAACGATTGCTGATCTTGTGAGAGATGCAGGATTTCTTGTGGAACAAGTAATCTCATCATTTATCTCTAGTATAGCAGAAAACAGTTGGTAATTTCCCTCTCTTTTGTGCTATAGTGAATCAGCGTGTGGTTGCTTGATAAGGTAGCGAAAGGTTTTTGATCGTATCGCTCACATGGATAAATGTCTCTTACCTAACACTATGAAACGCAGAAAGGAGACCTTCTCATGACTCTTGCACAACAGCAATGGAACGCAAAGCAATTACTCAGCCGAGCCATGAAAGACGAGGCATTCCGACAGGCGTTGCTGGCCAATCCCAAGACGCTCATTGAGCACGAACTGGGTGTCACTCTTCCCCAAGGTGTTACCATCCAGGTTCATGAGGAAACGCCGACCACCGTCCACCTCGTGCTGCCGCCGCGGGAGCTAGGTGCTTGGGAGGTGTCCGACGCCGACCTGGAGCCGTCCCTGGACAAGTTGGTTTGCAACCCAACTGGGGAAGATATGTATACGGACTGTCCTCCGTCCTCCAACCTTACGAACTGTCCTGGAAGTTGTGGGTGACACACAACTTTTTGTCATCGAGCGCGAGGCGTGAGACGATTTTGCAAAAGCTCACGCGGAGTATTGCAAAAAGGCAACCCTCTTTTTGCTGCCGAAGCAGATGGCGTGCTCGTTAATCATCACAGGGAGGAAGAGCTATCAAGTGCGTTATACTCACTTGATAGCTCTTCCTCCCTGTAATAGGCTTATGAGCGCCATTGCTATTGATTGGTTCCCTTCCCGACTGAGCGCCTGACGGGGGCGTGGGGGAGCGGCGACGGCTTTACTCCCACAACAGCACCGATGGCAGCATCTCTGGATGCGCGATGCGCAAAAGCTCATATCCAATCCCCGCCGTCCCCTGAAAAAAACCTGGGCTAGAGACACCCTTGGGGAGCAGCGGGTGCAGGACAAATGTACCGCTCTCCTGTGCCCTTGCCACCATCTGCCAAGCCCATGTGCGGGCCACCTCAGCGAGATCGAGGCGCGAGAGCCTCCTGGCCGCCACCAGCAAGACGTCTGCTCTCCCCAGGCTCCCACAGCATAGGTGATCTACACCCTGGACGCCTGTAGCTCGCGTGGTCCGTACAGCCACCTCAATATCCCTACGAATGTCGTCGTTCTCCAGCACCGCCAGCCCACCGAGACGTCCCAGCGCAATTCCTGGGGCACCATGACACCAGCTCGTCATGAAGGCTGGCTGTTCATCCATCCGCAAATCCGGCCAGTTACCCGCTTCCCGTACCAATACGCTGTCTTCATAGGCCATCCCTTCCTGAGCGGCGGCCAACACGTCCCCATCCCGCGTGACGGCATACAGCCGCAGCAAGGCGTACACGATGCCAGCCACGCCATGGGCAAAGCCAGTGAGCAGCTTGCCTTCGAGGGTTGGCCAGGCCCGGTAGCCCGCCGCACTCTCCGTTCTGCGCTGCAACAGGCGCTGGCCGCAGGTGACGGCGCGGTCCAAGACAACCTCGTCAGGTGAGACAGCATAGAAGGCGAGCAATCCCAGGAGTGCACCAGCGGCCCCCGCAATGATATCCAGGGCATTGTCGTCGGCGATGCGCTGAGCCGTGATGAGCCGCGCTGCTCGCCTAGCATCTTCAAGCAGGATCGGTTCATCCAGCCATTGGCTCACGCGTGTCAGCGCGTAGACTACCGAGCCAAGGCCAGCGGCACCGCCAATGCCCATATTCCTGGCCATACGATTTCCGTAGTCGCGCAACGCCTGACGCAGTGGCTGCACAGCACCCAGGGCAAGCTCACGATAGCCTGCTCCACCAGTGACCTTTTCCACGGCGGCCAGGAACAGAGCAACCCCACACGTCCCCCCATAGAGGTCGCAGCCTATCGGCTGGAACTGGAAGCGCTCGGTCTGAATCAGATAGTGAAGCCCGATCCAGGCCGCACTGCCATCCGCCGCCCGAATGGCTCGTGCCGTCATCTGTTGGGCAATGGCCAGCGCCTGCCCCAGCAACTCGTCCGTGGTGGGCCGTCCTGCCTGGTTGCGGCTAGTATCGGCCTGCGGGCTGTGTCCGCTCGACGCAGGTGCCACATTGCGAGCCACGTGCGCCCACACGGAGCCTTGGATGAAAGCGACCTGTCGCTCCAGATCCTCGTCGCCCAGCGCTTGCAACTTGGCCACCACGCGTTCGAAACTCGGCTCCTGAAAACACGCCTCTATTTCCCGGCCATTTCCTACAATCAGGTCACGACTGCTCGTGCGGGCGGTGAAGAACGGAATATCTGCCTGCTCCATCGCCTGCCGCTCGGCTGCGAAGACGGACCACCAGCGTGATCGCTCCCCGTTGTCCCGTAAGGGACCCTCCAACGGAACAACGGCCCGGCCCAGCAGTTCCAGTTGCATGCTGCGGTCGGCACCGTTGCGCAGGTACCCGGGGTGAAGGAGTTTCTGAGCGAGTGAGAAGTAGACACGGGTGGTCCGGTAGACAAAGCGGACAGGCTTTCGAGCGAACTCGTACAGGGGACTCTCGGCTGCCAGCAGCGCCTCACGTTGGTCCAGCAGGAAGCGGTACATCTGCTGGAACCCTGCAACCACCTCTGCGGTATGCTCCTCCAGCGGCAGGAAGGTGCCATCCAGCATGGGCCGGTTTGCCTGCGCTCCCAGTTTGACTGGTCCATACTCCAGTGTCATCCGATCGGTGTTGATGTGCTCCCATCTGGGGACCGAAACGGTGCGTTCTTGCTCACCGCCACCACCCAGCCCGCTGACATCATAGGCCACACGTGCATCGTTGTGGATCTGCCAACTTGGCAGAAGCCCCGTGCGTAGCACAGAGTGCGCCATCTGCTCGGTGGCGAGCACCTGTGCGCGTGCTCCCTCCCCTTCGTCCTCCAGGCGTGGGCGGTGATGCATCAGCGTTTCCAGGTCCACCAGGACGGGCTGCTCGCCACTGGCGATGAGGTTCTCGGAGTGACAGTCCGTCCCCTCAAGCGCGTAGATCAGGCACAGCAGCATCCCTGCACGCTGGTAGTAGCGTTGCGCTTCCTCACGGTCCCTGCACGGTTCGTGCTCCACGAACTCCACCCACCCATGGCTGGAGCGGTTGAGGACCTTGAGCACGCGAAGCGGCAGAGGGACACCTCGCTGGTTGCACCATGCCAGGAGCCAGGAATACGCCTCTTCCGTGCCCAGATCCTTTGGCTTGTAGACCACTTTGCCGCCTGACTCGAAGGCCAGTGCGATCACCTGACGCCTGCCACGGTGCGCATCCGAGAGCGCGGGCTGGACGCTCATCACCCGGCCCAGTTCGCTCTCACCTCCGAATACCTGCTGCATCTCAGGCCGATCGGCAGCCAGCCGCTGTAGGAACTCGACCGTGGTCTCGACCCACAGATCGGTGATGGTGGCCAGCAACCGGGCGAGCACCGTGTACTCCTGGAAAAAGGCCGCCAACCCATCCTGACGTATGCGCTCGACAAAGTGTTGATAGCGCGTCCGGTCGTCCTCCTGCTGTGCCAGTTCTAACAGGCGTTCCAGCGGCGACTGTGCTAGCGCACGCTCGATAGAAAATTCAAAGTAGAGAGCCTGTCCGGCATAGCCAGTCAAGGTCTGGAGCAGGCTGCGCTGCAAGGAGACGTGAGCCTGCTCACACAGGAGGTGATACGCCTTGCCCGCCTGGACCACACATCGTCGTCGCGCCAGGAGGACAAACGGCACGAGCACCTCTTCAAACGGGAAAAGCTTTTTGGCATCGAGGAAGGACAAGCGGTCTGCATCAGCTTGGCTCGCTCCCGCCTCATCAACTGGCAGGTGTGCGACCTGACATACTGCTTCATTGAGCGTCTCTGCCCATCGTGGCAGCGGCAGGCCCTCTGGCACGCGCACCATACCCAGAACGCGTCGTACCATGTCCTCGTCCAGACTCTCCCAGGCCAAGCGCCGCCGGAACTGTTCCCAGTCCCCGCCAGCGACAGCCTGGCACCAAGCCTCAAGTCGGGCCTTCACGGTCATCTCATTGGTCTGTACGTCGAAAGGCAAGAACCCCTTGACGAGACGTTCCTCAATAGGGCTGGCTGCTGCCACGATGGCGAGCAGGCCTTGTTGGGAAAAAGCCTTCATATAAACTTTCCACCGCCTTTTTGTCTCATGGTTTTGGAACTTGGGCACGTTTTGACCAGTTCTGATCCCTCTTGCCTAGTGCAGAACCCCAGAACCTTTGGGGGAATGGGAGTATTTGGGGACACCCCAAACCCCGAAAGGCGAGGCTTCGCCCCCTGCACCCCCAATCCCTACCACCTCTCGTGTTTCTGCACTAGCAAATGTGCCTCGAAAGAGAAAACCGTCTCTCCGTATCATAGCACGCTTGTTTGAAATGGCAAGCTCGACACCACTGCTTTACATATGTTATCCCACGATGTATATTATATAATTGAGGCAAAGCTTGCTTTGTCGAACAAAGAGCTTCAGGGGTAATTACCTATTTGAGCAATTTGACTGGGAGATTGCCAGAACAAACAGGAGACGCATATGCGGGATCGCGTTGGACAACAACTCGGTAACTACCGGCTTCTTCGTCTGATTGGACGAGGTGCTACAGCAGAAGTCTACCTCGGTGAGCACATCTTTCTGAAACGGCGTGCCGCGCTCAAAGTCATGTACAACATGCTCGCAGATGAAGAAGTGAATCCGTTCCTCTTGGAAGCTTGCACACTCGCTCGCTTGACTCATCCAAATATTGTGAGTGTCCACGAATTTGACGTGGAAGAAGGCACGCCCTTCCTTGTCATCGATTATGCTCCACGCGGGACATTACGCAGCCTTCACCCAACCGGCTCTTGTCTGTCTCTTGCTACCACCGTCTCCTACGTTAAGCAAATTGCCGCAGCTCTACAGTACGCTCATAATCATCAGGTGATTCACCGCGATAT
>VBJK01000040.1 GCA_005879655.1 Chloroflexota bacterium
CTGAGAGCGTAAAGAGGAACGCATCATTATTATTATTATTATTAATTCCTATTACCCTCGCAGGCGCTGCCAGTGCGAGCCTCGTCATGTGTGTCTACTTCCTGTCTCTGTTTATAGTTCTCTTCTGGCCTCAGCGGCTTCCAACTGCTCTTCTACCCAGTATTGCTATATTATCTTACGATTCCATTCTATCTGTTGCAGTGATGTATTCCAGCGTGTATTTTATCAGTTTTATATCTCCTAGAAGTCTCCCTAGCCGCATGTTCCCTCCTCCAACTTCTTTCCTAAGCCTTTTCCTTTCTTCTCTGTAGTTTCGGCACTCCAGGAGATAATGCTCCACTGTCTCTTTTCCGTATCCGCACTGGCAGTATGGAGAATTCTTGATGCCAAAACGGTTGAGATAGCGGTTCAACCCACAGTGTCCTGTCCGCAGTTGCGCGATTTTTGCGGCTTCGTTTCTGTTTGTGATAGCGTTGTACAGTTTTGGGCCCGAGTTTGTTTTCTGTCCCCTCATGATGTGTCGCAATGCTGTTGCGGACTTGGTATTCCCGCTCCATGTGGTATGCCACTGTTTCTTGGCCAATGCTTTGATATGCCTTACGCGTGCTGATTTAAGTGGTTTGTAATTGTGTGGTCGACTCAATGTAGGGTCCGTCGCTGCCTTCTTTGCCTCCATGTCTGCGCGCTCATTTCCTTCTATCTCAGCATGACCTGGTATCCATATTATTTCGATTTGTAGGTTCGTATTTTCGTTTGCGATTTCCTCCACGCTATCAAGAACATCTTTGATAATAGTTTGTCCAGATTGTCTTCGAGGGTGGTCAATAGCTTTGATTCCTGCTTGGCTATCCGTGTATATGCGGCCGATCTGGCTTTCGCTATGGTTCCGTAGTTGTTTGACTGCTAGGTGTAGGGCTGAGAGTTCCGCTGTGTATACATTGAACTGTGCTTCATTCCCGAGATGCTGATGGCTTGCTTCATTCGTTCCAAGGTTATACGCCGCTGCTCCCATTTTACCGTCTATGCCTGAGCCGTCTGTGTAGATCGTTACTATTGTTTCATCTGCATGTATTTGAGTTTCGTTATGTAGATCTTTCGCATTGTCTTTTGTTGTCTCGATTTTGATTTTTGCGGTTGGTGTCCACCACGGAGGTCGAATATGTGTCTCGATTGTCTCAATCTTTTCGCATGTGTAAGGGAACTGTTGCAGTGTATTCTCGAAGTTCGATCTATGTGAGATACATGCTGTTCTTGTTCGCAGGGCGTTAGTTAGCCATTCATGTATTGGGTGTTTCGATGGGAGTGACTGCATCCGGGTAGTTGCTTGGAGCACCTTGGTTTGAAGTCGAATCCATGCTGGTTGTAGGCCTGTCTCTATCTCCATTGCCGCAGTAGGTGTAGTTCTGTAGCAGCCGAGGATAGCTTTCATAGCGAGTCTCTGAATGATAGTTAATTTCCGAGCCTGTGCTGAGCCTGCTACACTTCCATCGCCCTTGGGGCGATGCCATATTACGGCAGCGTAATCTGTGCGAGGTGCGACAACTGCTTGAAATAGTTGTCGTACTTGCGAATATGGTGCTCCCCATGTGGTTTTTGCTATGCCTGACAATGCCATTGCTGCGTTTGTGCCTCTCTTGACGACTTGCTGTAGGTGTGACTTGAATCGTAGTTCTTGATCGAAGATGACTCCTAGGTATTTGGCTTCGTTTGATGGCTCGATTTTGACCCCGTTGATGGTGATTGATGCCTTTGTCTCCGCCTTTCTGTTACGAGTATAATGCACTAGAATATACTTAGAAGTTTCGAACTGTGCTCCATGCTTCTTCCTCCATTCCTCAGCTTCATTGAGGATTAGTTTGAGCTTGCGCGTGTTCTCTTTGTCCGAGTTGCCTTGGACTCCATAAACGATATCGTCAATAAATCCCAGGCCTGTTACATCGTGTCGCGCTGCTATATCAAGGAGGTCCGCATTGTAGTACATATATAATAATGGCGACAGGGGAGACCCCTGTGGTACACCTGCTGGTGTAGGTATATTATATTCCGGTTTTGCTCCATTGAATTGAAGTTGTGTGCTTCGGCCTTGTAGAAAGCTGGCGACCCATAATGAGATTGTCTGGGGTATTCGGCGTTTACGTAGGTTGTGTATAAGCCGATCATGATGTACGTTGTTGAAAGCGCCAGCAACATCCATGTAAATCGCTGTATATATCTTCTTATCCTTCCATGCTCGGTGAATGTTTTCCGACATTATCATCATGGCATCTTCCGCGCTTCTACCCGGACGCCCTCCAAAATGGTGTAGTGGGAGTAAGTCATGTGTCTCGGTAAGATAGCTGACGATCTCTGTGATAACACTTTCCATTACCTTGCCCAGCGTATTCTCGAGAGCGATTGGCCGATATGCTTTGACTTTGGAGTAGTCCGGCTTGCTCGGTTTTCTGAGTACCACAGTAGTCGTCTGCTTGAACGGTTTAGGGAAGTGCCCGAGTCTGAGGCTTGCTTGCATTAGTGCCTGTAGGTGATGCTCGATGGCGGGTAGTGCGTTCTTCAGGACTCTGTTTGAGATCTCGTCTGGGCCGGGTGCTTTGTCAGGAGTTAGGCGGTTGACTGCCTCTCGTATCTGCCGTATTGTAATCTGCTCTTCGTATGTGACTTCCTGCGGGTACACTGCTGTGGGGATGTCCGTGAGGTCTGCTGGCGGTGGTTCAGGGAAGAAGGATTTCTGGAGTGCGTTGACCTTTTGTTCATATGTTGCTGCATGGCCGTTGAGGGTAGGAATGAATGTCGACGTGGGAGCGTTAGTGATATACTTTTTGATTTGCCATATGGTTTTGCCATCGGCGTTATTCACGTATTCTTTCCATTTCCTCGCCTTGGCTCGTTCAATCTCTTGTATATATTCGTCTGATTTCGCTTTCCATGCAGCTTTGTCTACTGAGTCGTACGTTCGTCCAAATATCCTTCTCAGACGGTTTGCCTCCCTTCGCAGTCTGGATAGTTCTGCAGTCCACCATCGCTTACTGTGTGGGTTTGGCCGTTTCCGAGGAGTCGTTTCCTGAACTGCTTTCGTGATAGCTTGCACGAGCTGTTCCGCATATTTATCGACGTCCGCACTTGTGGTTGTATTCTCGTTAATTGAGTTCAGGTTCGGCATGTAAAGTCCTAGTTTGTATTTCAGCTCCTCCCAGTTTGTCTTAGCGTAGTTGTATGCCGGGAGGAATTGAGGCTCTTCTATTTGCATCGCGATCGTAGTCTCTATTGGAAGATGGTCTGAGCCGTGATCGTGGTCTTCTGCTATTCGACATGTTATAATGCGGTTCACTGCCTCGTTGGAGCCCCAGACCAAGTCTATCGCGGTGCCAGCGTTGGGATACGTTACAGTTCCTGGCGGAAGTAACAGAGTCAGCTCTAGTTCAGCCATCATTTCCACTAGTGTATCCGCTTCCTCGTCATGTCGTGTATATCCCACCGGATTCCATACAGGATGATGTGTATTGAAGTCGCCTCCTATTATGATTATGCCGTAGTTGTGTACGTTAATATTGTTTCGAAGGTATTCGTGAAGTTCCCTGATTAGGCTTTTGTCGCACGGGTTATAGACATTGATAATCAGGTGAGGTTTCGAATTAGCTGTGGTTAGCCTTATCGCAGTTACATCGCTGAAGGGGAGTGCTAGCGGTGCAATTTGGGATGCTGGGAGAAGGCTATTGTTTACATATATTGCGGATCGTGGCTGTGTGTCGTCATCGGGTGTTGTTGGTTCTATTAGCGTCCATGCATGATGTATGGGTGATGATTTCGTATACGTTGACCAATATTGTTCTTGTAGCAATAATATTCCATATCGTTTCGTGTCGGGGTCGTTAAGAATGCCATGAGTTCGTTCTCTGCTCTTGTGTAGATTATTCTGTAATATTCCGAGGTGAGTCGCCATCATATATACGGAGTAGATAGTTGATTCCGTAGTATTTCTCCTTCTTCCTTCTTTTGCTGGCGCATCGGACATTCATGGAACCATGCACAATGTGGACCTTTGCAGTTTGCACACGATGTCGTTTCGCTTTGGCATTCCCTTGTTTCATGTTCCTGTGCACATTTTCCACACCTCGCTTTCTTTGTGCATGCACTTGCCTTATGTCCATATGCCTGACACTTGAAGCACTGTTTTATTTGGCATTGCGGTATATACCTTTCGGTTATTGCGTAATGTCGGTGCTCGATGTGTATTCCCATTTCGGTGCATTCCTCCGCTTCCTTAGGGCATTTGAAAGAGATTACAATCGACTGCGTAGGTGCATTTGGGTTCCGGGGTCGTTTCATTAGCGGCTCAACCCTTTCGGCTGTTGTTTTCGTTTTCTCAGAGTTGACGCCTTGAATTCGCGCGGTGATTTCTTCGGGCGTGTCTTTGTCGAAGTTGATATCGTATTTGGACACGCCATGTATTACTACGCGGTGGAGTGTCTCAATTATGTTTCCTCCTTCGAGAGCCTCTTTCCAATCTAGGCTTCGTAGTTCCTCAGCCTCCTGTTCCGTTGCGCATCGAATTTTGATTCCGTTGTTGATTGTCTTCTGGGCTTTGCGGATTTTTACTTCTTTTCCTGCGGCCGTGATGGCTTGTTGAAGGCTGTTTGTGAGTGCTTCCTCGCTCATGTTTGTCACTTTGTCCTTCATGTTGTCGCTGGCATTGCGTGTTGATAACATTACTTCGGTTTTCGCCCTTTCTCGCTTAAGTTTTTCGGTACGTACCTTTATCCTGGTTTCCGAGTGAGAGGAGTGATTTCCGGCTTCGTTTGTAGCTGTATTTCTTTTGACAGCTTGGGCATAGGTTTGAGTCGGTTCCGTGATAGCTTTTGTGAGTTTCGCAAGCTGTTCCTCGATATTGCGCAAACGCGTGCTGTCATCGGCAAGCAACGGCTTCCCTAGCTGTATGCGGCATTCCTTGAGTTCCTCTTTTATCGCTGTGATTTGGCCGATGGCCAGGCCGATGGCTTGCTGAAGGTCGTATTTGTCTCCTTTCCTGAGTGAATCTTTTCCTAGGATGATTTGGACCTTCTTCAGCACGTCGATGGGGTCATCCGAGGATGGTGCAGTGGTGACTTCATCGCTTTGTTCGCTGACTTGCTCCGTGCTTGTCGCATTTGCACCCTTGGGCCTTGTCGGTCCCCTCTTTTTTGGTGCCATAGCCCCGGCCGCGTCAGGAGGCGTGCAGCACTGTTGCGTGGGTGTACGAGGTACGATACTGCTTTTGGAGAAGGCGGCATTGCAGTCTTCTTCCTCTGCGCTCCAGTTTTCAGTGGTTTCAGGATGTTTTTTGAGTACGGTAATGCTGTTCTCCACGCATTTGGGGCCGGCCGGCTCCGCAGCGCTGGCTGTTTTACTTGTCCCGAGGGTGGTGATCGGCGTTTTTGCTGGCTTTGACATAGCGGCGCCTTGGTGAAAAATTTTCACCTCCGTTGTGGGGGAGTAAGAGACGCTTTGTGTTCGGGTTTTTTGAGTTGAATGGGTGCTAGAGTGCGTAAGGAGGCTCTACCTGCTCTTACGAGCGGTTAAGCGGGTTGGTGTTGTTGCTGTGTCGGGTTGTGTTCCTCTTCGCGTTCCTTGGTCAGGATCGGAAGATTTTGTCAGCTCATTCACAACATTGTTTGCGCATCATGTGGGTCTATCAACCATCAGCTCCATTCTTGCGAATTTGTCCCAATAGACTATGAACCTTTACGTCTCCTCACAGTCCCAGTGGATATCAACAT
>VBJK01000541.1 GCA_005879655.1 Chloroflexota bacterium
CTGGAAAGCATTAGAAGATGCAGGTTATGCATCTTCCTCCTTGTCTCCTGAATTACGCCAAAGAACAGGAGTATTTGGTGGAATTACCAAGCAGGGCTTTCATCTGTATAGCGCAAGAATGCAAGATCGCTTCCCTTCAACGTCGTTCGCCTCACTGGTAAACCGCGTTTCCTATCACTTGAATCTTCAGGGTCCGAGCACTGTTATTGATACGATGTGTTCCTCCGCTCTAGTCGCTATTCACGAGGCCTGTGAGTATATTCGGCAAGGAAAGGGCGATATGGCACTAGCCGGTGGGGTGAATATATATACACACCCATCTACCTATGTTGGTCTTTCCATAAGCCAAACAATTGCTGACCGCGAGCAATGCGTTCCTTTCGGCAAAGGCGGCAATGGCTTTGTTCCGGGAGAAGGAGTAGGGGTCATCGTCTTGAAAGCGCTTGATCAGGCGATCAAAGATGGTGATGGTATTTATGCGGTGATTAGAGGAAGTGCAGTCAACCATAATGGCAGAACGAAGAGCTATACGACACCTGATCCTGGTCAGCAGGCAGCCGTTATCCGACAAGCCCTCTCACAACATGTGCTCGATCCACGGACCATAAGCTATATCGAAGCGGCGGCAAGTGGCTCTGAAATAGCAGATGCAGTAGAGATAGTCGCATTAACCCAAGTCTTTGGTCAGCGTGACAGCGGACAAGGAGATTATAAAATAGGCTCAGTAAAACCGACTATTGGGCATAGTGAAGCGGCATCTGGCATAGCGCAACTCAGCAAAGTCCTCCTCTGCTTAAAGCATCAAACGCTCGTGCCAACAAATGCACCAGAAGATTTCCACCCGACCACACCTTTTCATGAATGGCCATTCCAGTTGCAGCGAGAAGTATCTCCGTGGAAACGGCTTACCATTGACGGCACTGAAGTTCCGAGGCGTGCAGGAATTACGAGTATTGGAGCGGGTGGCGTGAATGCTCACCTTATTGTTGAGGAGTATATCCCAGAAACAGAACACACCCATCAATCAACAAATCCGACCACACCAATCTTATTTGTGCTCTCCGCCAAAAATAAAGAGCGGCTCTCAGAGTGTGCGAAGCAGTGGCTCCTCTACTTGCAGAAGAAACAAAACGCCGATTTGGAAAACATAGCCTATACCTTGCAGATAGGAAGAGAGGAAATGCCCTGCCGTCTGGCCATCGTAGCTCATGATCAGAAAGGGCTTATACAACAATTAGAGCAATGGATGGCTGTGCAGGAAAGCACGCATGATTGCTATTTTAGCGAGAGGAAAGCCTCTCTCGATGAGAGCAATGGTCAAGTGACGGAAACTAGCGATTTGGGAGAGCTTGCACGAGTGTGGGTAGCAGGAAATGCTGTTTCTTGGAGTGGTCTGCATCAAGGGAAACGAAGAGTTAGAATAACAGGACTTCCGACCTATCCGTTTAAGAGGAGAACTTGTTGGATAAACTGCGATCAAATAGATCGCACGCTAACAGAGATTGATCAAGATAAAGATGCAACTCAGACATTAGATCAGGTTTCACAAAATAAAGTTGTGGAGTTTTATACATTTATGGCAGAGAAGAGTAACGCCGCCCTTGTCCGCAGGCCCGTGGCGCAAGGCGCGATCCCTACGGTCTCAGGGGTCCCGACAGAGTATTTAACCTTTTGTCCCTTTGAAGAAAAAGTCCCCGGCTTTTCAATGAGTCAGGTTTTTGTACATCCTGAGAGGTACCCTGATGAAATAAGGATAATACAAGCAAAACAAGCTGAAATGCGCCAGGTGCTCTTTTGCCGAGAAGATTTTGCGTCTGTGCATACCTTCTTAGATATCGGTTGTGGTCACGGGACTGATGTCATTCAACTCGCAGCACTGTATCCCCATAACAGAACTGAATTTAAGCACTCAAGCACAGATCTGGCAGAGAGACAGCTCCAAAGACCCATTCCCAGCCAGGTACGACCTCATTATTGGCATAGAAGTCACCTTTCACATGAGCAACAAAGCCGGGTTATTCCAAAACATAGCCACCTCACTTAATGAGCACGGAAGAGTGTTGTTAGTGGATTATATCGCCAATCTACGAGGAGCCATAGTTGATCCTCAGATCGGAATCAGTATTCCAACACAGAAAGAATGGCTGGATCTTTTGACAGAGCACCATCTGGTGATTGACGAAATCATTGATGTGTCACCACAGATTGCCAATTTCTTAGACGACCCGCAGGTCAACGAGAACGTCAAAGATCTTCCAGGGATCGTACAGGATACCTACAAAAGCTATGCCAACCAGGCAGTTTCTCTGGCCAATGGCTGGATCAGCTATTGTCTGTTCAAACTCAAAAAGGATAGCCAGTATAGTGCACCAGAGCGCTGGAATTATAATGCGAGTAAAATAGCACAGAAAACTCCCTATCCTCAAGCATTGGCAGAAATGCTCAAGCGGGGCCATATTCCTTATCCTCCAAAGCTGGAAGAAAGAGCACGTAGGGACAGCGGCTTGCCCCTGTCCGCCGCTCGGAGTCCTCTGCCCACTTCTCTCAAAGATGATCTGCACGAAATTTTTCTCCGCATCCTGAAGTTGCAACCTTCAGATCTGGAGGAGGCAGAAACCTTTCAAGAGCTAGGCATAGCTTCGATCAATGTCATACAACTTTTAGAAGCGATCAATAGCAAATACAATTTAAGTCTCCCCACGAGTGTCCTCTTTGAGTGCAGAAATATAGATGCATTGGTAGACCACATCAAAGAGTGGCTCCCCATAGACGCAGATGTAAGCGAGGCTCCTGGGATCAGTAGCCCATCCATCGGGTTCAAGGAGCCTCCCCTTGCATTCACCCTTTCCTCTCACCAGCCACCCCAGGAGGAAGGGAAGAGAGGAAAAAGTAATGATGCTATTGCCATCATTGGCCTCTCTCTTAGATGTGCGGAGGCAGAGACACAAGATGAATTTTGGGATCTTGTCAGTCAGGGAAAAAGCGCTATCCAGGATATTACGCAGGAAAATTGGCTGGATTTTTTTAAAGCACACGCTTCGATTAACCATGCGTATCGGTACGGCAGGATGAAAAATGTGGAATATTTTGATCCGTTGTTCTTTCACATTTCGCCCCATGAAGCAGCGGTGATGAATGTCTCTCAACGCATTGTGTTGGAAGAGTGTTCTAAAGCGTTAGAAGACGCTGGGTATCCTCCATCTTCGTTGAGTGGGCAACAAGTAGCAACGATTATCGGAAGTATGGGAATTACTCCTGCAAAAACGGATTTTTCGCATTTTTCCATGTTAGGTTCAGAGCTGAGTATATTAGCATCTCGCATCGCCTATTTTCTGAACTTGAAAGGCCCGGCACTAGCGATAGATACGGCTTGTTCCTCTTCTTTAGTAGCCATTGATCTGGCCTGTCAACACTTAAAGTCTCATAATGTCGATCTTGCAATTGCTGGCGGAAGCA
>VBJK01000041.1 GCA_005879655.1 Chloroflexota bacterium
CAGCGAGCACAGCGATAAACAGGGACCGCATCAACGATCTTTGCCCGAACCACTGGCTTGTGGCTTCGGCGGCGCTGGCACAGATCCACTACGACCGGAACCAGAGCATTCTTAATGGGTTCCATGATGTTCTCCTTGCTCTTTTAGGCGCTTCTGCTCCTCCCGATTCTTGAGGTGGGGGTACAATTCTTCCCATTGGGCACGCGTCTGCATCGTCATAGACACCTTGCGCCAGGCGAGGACCACGACCGATACGCCGCTTTCTCCAGTTACGACCTCCGTCGTTACGCCTAGAGCCCTTGCGTTCATCTTGATTTCATCAGCCAGATCCTCCGCCGTACTTCGAGTCATGCCTGATCCTTGGAGCGGATTTGCCGTAAATGGCTTGCCGTGAGATCCGCTCCTGGTGGTGGCACGGCTCCGAGGAACATCGCCAACCGCTGATCTGGGTGCGCTCCTCGATGGCGCTGATGGCATCTGTTGTACCGTCCGTGGTGCTCCTCCCTTGATGCACTTTTCGAGCACGGTGTAAAAGAGTGGCATGCGGTTCGCGCTCTTATCATCCGGGTTGCGCTTCCTCACCTCATCATCTGGCTTCTCAAGAGCGATGCCCTTTGCCCGCTCCATGATGATTTCAATCTCGATCTTTGTCCAGACACCATAACGCTCGAAGAGATTGACTGACTGCGAGACAGCCGACTGCATGCGCCATTCTTCTTGCATGGCCTCATGGTCATTCATGATCGGTACGTACTCATGAATCAGACTTTCGATGGTCGTGCGTGGCGTTTTGTACTGTGTTGTACTCTCTTGATCGTTTTGCAGGTTGGCGGGCGGCCCTTCCCTTTCTTCTTTTCGTTTATTCGTGTGTTGGGTTTGGTGTATGTGTTTGGGGGTAGATTCTTGATTCGTTCCCTCTTCGGGTATGAGTCCCGTTGTGCTTCCTATAGTCGTGGGGGCGTCAACTTCATCTTCTCCTCCAGGCAACGAATTCGAATTCCTCTCCTCTTGTCGATCTTTATTGTTATTCGTTACTTCGCTATTCGAGGAATCTTTTTGCAATTCTTTTTGCAGTTGTTCTTGCAGATAAAGCTTCCGAATTGGCTCTGTAGTATCATCTGCTGCATTCTGCACAGTTTCTACAGCCTGACTGACCTCAGCTTGAAGGGGGGGAGTTTCCTCACCATACTCTCTGTACCAGCGGTGGATCTCTTTCTCTTTTGCGGACGGGACAGGGCCAGGCGGATTGTTACACAGCAAGCGGCGGTAATTATCGAAGCGGCGGAGCTTCTTATATAGCACTTCGTTCTCACGGATCACCTCGACATATTCCCGATCCGGTTCGATATACCACTCGGAGTTCTCCCAGAGCAGGTACTCATACGCCAGGTCGTAGAGGCGTTCAAAATCCTTAATGGTCACGAGGCGGGGCCTGACACTGCCATCTGGCTGGCGCAACATCTTCCACTCATGGCGAATGGTCAGCAGACGACGGGCTTCCAGTTCAGCCAGATCCAGGCGGATCTTGCGGTCGGTGCGCTGGCGAGCATCGGCGAGCTTGACGATGCTGAGGTATGCATCATTGCCAGGAGCCTGGTGTTCAGTCGCGAGAACCTCCCAGGTCTCTTTGAGCGCCATCGGAATAATTTTCCGTAGGGTCATTCTGAGCAGGCGTTCCCCATTGATGCCCTCGAACTCGGGATACTTGAACTTGTTGGGGCGAGACTGATCCTTCTGGCTCTCCTGGACAGGAGTGATGGTTTCTGCTTCTTCGGTGCTGTTCATCGTGTGCCACCTCTTCCCACCATAGCTACAAATTTGCGCACACGAACACAAATTCGATGCTCAAAGTCTTGTACATCTTGGCGATGTTCCTGTATACTATTATTCATAACAGAATACAACCTTCCCAAACCTCCATCTTATGGATGAGTTTAAATTTACGGGAGCACTGGAGCGGTTTTACCTTTGGTCGGGTAGGGGCCGCTTTTTTGCTGCCCTTTTCAGGCAGCTTGCTCCGACTCAACATTACTACCAGTCGGGATTGCCGTCAAGCACAATTCACAAAACTTGAAGTGAGTGAAGTAAATTTTGAAGTAACGGAAGTGCGACGGCGATCTTGCTCACTCCTTTCATTCTTCTCATGAACACACTACAAGGACGATTCCAAAGCGAATGGCGCGGATCGAACGCGCTTGGCACGTAGAGAATGCCAGTGGCCACCAACCACATTCGTCACTCCAATTCTTTATTACAGGAATCCCAGATCTGTATCACGAACCGGATATCAATGTCGCAGAGACATACCAATTTTCTGATATGTGGAAACTCTTCCATATCATTGCCCAAAGGGCATAGGTGTTGAACGAATAGTGCGGGCGCTACGTCAACTTATCAGGTGTCCTCCCTGAATTTTGCCTTGATGACTATATAACACATCTGCCCACACTTTTTCCTGGCAACAAAACGGTTTTTGCAATAAAACTGGTCGAAGCAATGCGACGTTACAGTCCGATGGCAAGGACAACAGGCGTGCGTGTAAGGTGCACAAGGCGGTTCGAGTCCGACCTCGCTGAACGATTCTTATTTTGCCGCTCGACTTTAGTACACATTACTTGCTCGACCAAATGCGATTACGACCAATGCTCAACCGGATATTCACGACTCAATCTAAAATTGGTCGCCACCATGATTATTCGATTGAACATTACAGGCTGACCATCTGAAGCAAAGTTGCTCCAGAGCAACTCAAAAACTGGCTGGTACCTGGCTAGATTTAGCCAAGAAGCCTCTTGTCTTGTAGGTATACGCGCTAAAGTATCTTCTTTCGTTTTAACGATAGAAATCCCGTATTTAGCTTTGATAGCTTCCACAACGTGTATGTAGCCATTGGTGCGCATTTCTTCAAGAAAGTCCTCTGCTAACCTAGCTGGATACCAGTTTTCCGCTATCCGCAATGGATAATCAGGAATTCCCTCCTTCCGCATACTCTGCTTCCGTATGCGATGCACAACAGACTCTCCTACTGGTTGATCAAACAATGTCGCAATTTCGGCAGACATTGTTTCTAAGCTCGGTTCTATGAGATTTTCCATCACCGGTTCAAAGCCATGATCTTTTAGGTATTGCCCGAAATCTTTCGGCATACCAGTGAATATAAAGCGTGGATGATTAACAAGATATCTGTTATTGATCATCCGAATATATCCTTCGCTGCGCAATAACAGCATTACTTGTGTCACAACGGTTCGAGATGTTTTCCACTGAGATGCCAAATCACTTGTGGATGGAAGAGTACCAGATGTGCCGTACTCACCTGCCTTAATCCTTGAGCGAAGGTTGTCAGCGAATTTATCAAGGACTAATTCTTCACTATCAGCCAATGTATTTTCCCCTTTCTGAGTAAGCATTACTGCATACTCAATATCAGGATTATAGCTAATTCAAAACGGCATTGTCAACGGCGCTTACTCCAATCCGACCGTTCAACATTGACATTGCAAATATGCCATGTTAATATTCTAACTGAATGTGCCCCTCGTAAAGCGAAACAAACGATTAGAGCGTATAGGTAGGATAGTTCCCCATAGTTAAAAAATGCCCTGAGGGTTCTAGAACAACCGCATCAGGGCCGCATGAAAGTTACATTTGGAGGTAACTCAATGCACGCACATACTAACACACCGGCTGTGTTACGAGAACCTGTTGAGCTTATTGTTCTGGAGTGCAGACCTGTATTTCCTGAAGAGAATCCCGTTGGCGGCGGCAATTATAACGTGCACATACCGGCATTCCCACAGGAACCAATTGAAGACGAGGCGCATCCTCGGTACGTTGTAGAAACACCAACATTTCCGACCGAAAAGGACGGCGGGGAAGGTGAACCTGAAGATGATGCTCGTCGTCCACAGTGTCTCGCTGAGATCCCATCCTTTCCTCCAGAAGATCTGGGGGCTGGCACCGAAGCTCGTCTGGGCTGCGTGCTCTTCCCAGTGGAAAAAGACGGGGGCGAAGGTGAAACCGAAGACGAGCGTGCTCCGCGCTTCCAGCCTGAAGATGGTGGATCGGGCGGCGAAGGTCCTGTGCTGTGCTGGCACGAAGATCCAGGTGGAGCTGGCGAGGATGTGGTAGCGGGCTTACGACCTCAATTTCCACCCGATGATGGTGGCATGGGCGGTCGCGCTCCACGCTTTGAACCTGACGAAAATCCGGTTGGCGGCGGCTCTCGCAGACCCGTCCGCCCACAAGAACCCATCGAGGATGATTTCACCCCTCATTTGTGCGGTCCTGATGAGCCGCCCCTGGGTGGTGGTCGCTCCATTTCTATGCGCGGGCCTCGTTGGACTTTCGATCCATCAGGTGGTGGTGAAGGTCCTGTGTACGTGGTGCCAATTAGCGGTTATCAGCCTGAAGTCCCTGGGTTCCCTGAAGAGCGCGATGGCAAAGGCGGAAAGGTGCGTGCGATAAGCACGTACCCCGCTTTACCACAGTTCGGCCAAGTGGATGACGATGACGAGGAATATAGAGAAGAAGATGAGGATGAGGAGGAAGAGTGGAATACGTCTGACCGACCGGAGTTCGTGGAGGTGGGTCGATGAGTAGCACGATACAAGTCACTTGGTTTCCAATTGTGGACAATACCACTGCTTCTCAACTTATCGCGGAGAGTGATCATCCGTTTAAGGTGACGGTCGATTATGGCAATGGCGCTGACGGCGTTCAGCAAATTCAATCTGAGCATGACGGATTGGTCAACTTTGTAGCGGTGGATGTCCCGATAACAGCAACGGTGGAGGTGGTCAATGCTGAATGAAATCTTTATTGGGGACCCTCGCATGCCATTCCCTCCACACCTCTTGTCATCTCTACCGGCATGGAACATGATGCGATCTTCCATCGTCTGCCCTAGCAGTCGGGAGCTGCCAATATGGAGTTATCGTAGCGAATCGAGTCTGATACAGGGAGGCCAGGAAGGACACCCCACACTCCATGAACAGGATGGCGTGTTCACTGTTACCGACGGTGAAGGCAACGTACGATTTGATGGGAATGAGGTAGCAGCGGAGTTCGCATACTGGCGTACGACATTTGGCGTACCAGTTGATGATAGTGAGGTGGGGGATGATTAGCGAAATTGCACGCTTCCGTGAACAGCAGCAACTCGAAGAAGAGGCTGCTCAACTTGCTTTATACGGACCTGCTGCTGTTGCCAGCCACGAGACTATCATCAAGCGTATGGAGCAAGACATGGCTCCCGTACTCAAACTGTTCGAGGAAGGTCGCGATGAAGAGGCTCTCGCGCTGTGGGAGGGCCAATAATGGAATGTCAGTGCCACGATGGCATCGTCTGTGATGCATGTGCAGCAGCTCAACTAGCACAAACGATTCAACCATCTACTAATTTTACGCTTACTACAGAGGAAGTAGATGCTCTCACTGATGAGGTAACTGCCTTCCTGAATACTTTGAAGCCTGTTGGATAGTTGTTGTTGCCGCCACGGTTTCTGGCTGTCGCGTTCACTTTGAAACAGCAGCCAGTTATCACGTAAGTCGACTCCACAGAAGTAACGAATTGAAGAGATACCACACATGAATACAACACTTTTACACGAGAAGCGCGGGGTCACAGCCACAGATGAGCGCGACTCACTCTTTGGTGAGGTCTTGCACCGCATAGACAAGATCGAAGGTTTGTTTCAGATGATCTTTCTCGGTGGGCTGACCTTCCTGGGCGTCATTGTTCAGCCAGCGGTCGATCCACATACGGGCTTTCTCTTGCCCCTGGCTGTCTGTGCGATCTTTTTGAAGGTGGCAAAGCACGACCGCAGAATCGGGCAGATTACTTTTTACCTGCGCTATGTGCTGGGATCATCCTGGGAGATTGTTCGACGACATCTCTTTGACGGCACACCGCTCAGCGATGATGATCAAGCGATCTTGGCCGAACAACAGATCACCATCACCGACCA
>VBJK01000542.1:0-1571 GCA_005879655.1 Chloroflexota bacterium
ATGAATGATGGGAGGGAATTGCCGGGGAGCTGTTCCCTCTCACCATACTGTGAGAAGAAGCTCTTCTTTCCGCTATTACCCACCCGCCTGCAATTCATTCAAGATCACATTCACCGTTAACTGCTGATTGCCACGAAACAGCTTGACCGAGATCTTATCGCCCGGATTTTTGTTTACCAGAGCATCGCTTAACGCAGACACATCGTTTACAGCCTGATTATCAATCTGTACAATCACATCACCGCGTCGCAAACCAGCTTTATCAGCTGCGCCGCCTGCTATTGTTTCTACAATGAGTACGCCATGATCCACAGCCAGGTTATTCTGAGCCTGCATGATCGGATCTACAGGAGCAATCTGCACATTTAGCACCGCTCGCCCGGTATGCTGAACCCTGCCAGTCGCAATGATCTGTGGTGCAATCAAGGCAACACGATTGGAAGGAATAGCAAAACCAACACCATTGGCAGGCGTTTTAAACTCAGGATCAAGCGCAGTCAAGGTAGGAATACCGATCAGCTCACCTCTCAGGTTGACCAGAGCACCCCCACTGTTACCGGGGTTAATAGCGGCATCGGTCTGGATGGCATTGGGGATCGTTGCCCCACCCGGCTCTGAGACGTTACGATTCAACGCGCTAATGATACCGCTAGTCGTTGTCTGAGTAATACCCAACGGGTTGCCAATCGCCAGCACATCCTGACCAACAGACAACTTAGAAGAATCGCCCAGCTTTCCTACCACTATATTGGGCGGTGGATTAATCTTTATCACCGCCAGATCATCAGCTGAATCGGCTCCTGTTAGCTGTGCAGCTGATCTCGTACCATTAAAGAGCACCACCATGATATTCTGTGCTCCTTGTACGACATGATTATTGGTGACGATATAGCCCCGTTGGTCAATAATCACACCAGAGCCAAGGGCATTGCCGCGATTTGTCGCCACATTCACCTGTACAACCGCAGGCCGCATCCTGGCAATGACTGCTTCACGTACAGTTTCTACACTACTCCCATTCACAGGCGGAATGGGAGGTTGTGCATTCGTTCCTGTCTGTAATGCACCAACACTATACTGACTATTGGCACTATCACGTCCAAACTGCCAACCAGCGAAGAGACCGACGCCAAAGACAAGTAGGATTGCCAGGGTCAGAGCAACGATAGCGCCGCTGCGGCATCCTCCCCTGGCGGGTGGCTTAGCTTTGCCTATCGCTGGTGGTTGAGGAAGGGGCGACTGGACACCAAAGGCTCCGGTATCATAAGAGACCCCAGGCTGAGGTTGCATCGACGGGCCGGGGTATGGCTGGTATTCTGGCGGCGGATCGTTATACTTTTGGGTGGGATTATTATTTCCCTCTGGATAAAACATTGTAGTCACCTCCAAGACTCTCTATCTGCAACCGCTGTGATACGTTTTTGCTAAAGTATTGGTACACATGCGTTTTTGCTCTTGGGGCAAGAGTTCCTTCTCGTCTGCGCCGAGTACCCATCAAGGATACTTCGTACAACAATATGAACCTACATCGCAAGCTAATCAACGTCTTGGTGGTGATGTCATTTATGCAG
>VBJK01000542.1:1771-3729 GCA_005879655.1 Chloroflexota bacterium
TCTTCATCTTCGTACACCTTTGAGATGGAGTCCACACAAGTCTGTATGGGTACAGAGTAAAATACCAGATAAGGTGTCAGTATGAGGTGTCAATTCAGACTCCCTTATCTGGCGCTTTTGGACACGTGTTACTCTTCCTCCAGGTGAGGAAAGAGTTGGTCCAACTCCTGTACTGCTTCTCTCAGATCCTCTTGTGTCGCGTGCCCATAGGTTCCATCGGTCATATCAATTTTTTCATGCCCTAATATCTGCTGCCTGACTACTGCGTCAATTTTCATGCGTCGCAGAATAGCATTCGCATTGTGGCGTAAGGCATGAAACTTCATGTGTTCTAGTCCTGCCATCTTTAAGAGTCGATCAAACATTACCCGAATGTTCTTCGCTGCAATATAGTTGCCTGTCCTGGTACAGAACACTAGCCCTCGATCTTCCCAATGAGCGGCACAAGCACGCATTGCTTCTTGTTGCTCACGATGCTGATGTAACGCCTTGACAATATCTTGAGGAAGAGGAATAACACGCCTACTAGCTTTCGTCTTTGGGTCGCCCTCAATAAAGCGGTATTTTCCGGTGTCTGGGTCTTTTCCGTAAGAAACTGTGCAGTCGATTTTTACTGTTGCCGCTTCAAGATCAACGTTAGACCACTTCAAGCCAAGGAGTTCTCCCTGGCGTATGCCCAATAACAGCGCCATCCTGAATAAGGCGTATAATTTCATCTCGTGGGCACATTCCAATACTCGTTCCACCTGCTCTTTTGTCAGTATCGGAATATCTGGCCTCTTTGCTTTAGGAAGCTTGGCATGTTGCACGGGATTGTACGCCAACTTCTTCCACCTTACGGCATCTTCCAATGCTTGACGCACAAGTCCATGAATCAAACGGATAGTATTTGGTGATAATGGCTCTTTTGCCCATTCTTGATAGAGCTTTTGGAACATCTCGACAGTAAGCTTGCGCAGCTTCACGTGTCCCAATGCCGGAATAACGCGTCCACGCAGATAGTTGCTCCGCATTATATGAGTCGTCTCATTCACAAGCAGACGAGTCGTCTCTAGCCAATAATTCAAGTACTCCTCTAATGTCTGATCGCGCTGAGTAACCAGTTTCCCTCCATCGCGCTCATTGAGCATACGCCGTCTAGCTCTTTCCGCCTCTCCTCTGGAATCGTAGTACTCTTCCTTACGCTTTCCACCCCCTAGCGATATGCGTGCTACCCACCGACTATCCTCCCGTTCAAAAACCGAACCTTCGCCACGCGCTCGCCGCTGGGGCTTTTCTTGCTCATCTTTCTTTTTTCTTACCATTGTTCACCTTTCTTTCTAGATGGTCTCTTAGCCAACCTTCTGTCTCTTCAATGCCCACAGGTACAGGCTGTTCGGATCAAACCGAATGAGCTTATCGGTAATGCGGATCACTGGAAAGTCTTTGTCCTCGCGTATCAACTCAAAGAGTTTGGCCCTGCTAATTCCGAGCCATTGGCTCGCGCCTTCTACATCCAAGAGACCTGCTGGCGCTGGAAGAAGTGGCTGTTCGTCTTGAGCTTCTTGCGTTGCTGTCTTGCGCTTGCGCATTGCTGGTTTACCTCCATTGAAAAAGCCCCACGTGCTACAATGAGGCACGTGGGGCTGATGACAGACTGGATCTCGCTTCCCTGAAGGGTTGAGTATCTCAGGGGAGCTTCTTCGCATGTATCGTAACGCTCGATGGCTGTTCACCATAACAGGCGCTAGAGAAGCTCTAGCGCCTCTGTTTGCACAACAGTCGGTACAGGAGACAATATTTGTACAGGGGTCGGCATAGGACTGATGCCAAGTAGCGCCTCTAGAACTTGGATAGGCACACCAAGGCTGATCAACAGACTCATGGTACTGTGTCGCAGGTCTAGGAAGCGCATGGGCGGCAGTTGTGCAGAAGAGAGCAGATCGTTAAGTGCACGATGCAGTGTGGTCGGATCAAGC
>VBJK01000543.1 GCA_005879655.1 Chloroflexota bacterium
AAACGTTCGTCTACATCTATATCGTCCTCTTCTATGTATAAGGCTTGGGCTAAACTCCTGACCAGTTCTTCCTCTAGCTGTGGGACAGTCGTAGACTGTAAGCCCTGCGCCACAGGTGTACGAGCTTCCTTAAATCTCCCACTGTCTACTAATGAAGCCATCTGTACATTCGTCGCCGCGATCGTGCCTTGGGCTGATGCGGAGCTTGCCTCAGGAAGCATTGGAGCAAGCTCAGGGACTACAACAGCGTTACTCCTGGATTGTGAGGGGGGCTGGGCTAACCCCGAGAGGCTGATTGACGGTCGAGGCAGATCCGCTGTTTCGTCCGTCGCCTGTATACCTTGTACCGTAGGGATCCAATACCGTTCCTGGGCAAAAGGGTAGGTTGGCAGACTGATCCGATGCGGGAGGGCAGGGACAGCTGTAGGGATCGTGTCTCGTGCCGATCCAGGGCCTCGCTCTGATCCCGTCCCTCCAGTATAGAGGAGCTTCCAGTCAATCGAGAGCCCCTTAACCCACCCCTGCAGGAGTTTCTTATACTTGCCACGCTTGAGCCACTTGTCGATGGCTTCTTGCAATTCTTCGTCGTCCTCGAAGAGATCCACCGTCTCTTTATGTTGTTTCGTCTGTCCCCGATACCAGTCGCCCGCCTTTTGCGGCTCCTGGAGGAATCTTTGGAGCTTCTCCACAAGGTCTGCAAATGAGCTGACCTGCATGGCCAGCCCCTCTTCCATCGAAGAGCGCCCCACTTGCAACGTGTAGGCCAAATCCTGGAGGGATGGGGTGCGGCTCAACTCCTGGGCTGGCCCGAGAGGTTCGTCTGGCGATGTTATAGTCTGCACCCAGGCAAGCAACTGCTGTACCTGCGCGTTGAGTCGCTCTTCGTTCTTGGCAGACAGCACGATGATGGCTCCTGGCTCCATACTGCTGACTTGGCGCGAAGCCTGTGGTCTTGGTACATATTCCTCAAGCACGACATGGGCGTTGACTCCTCCAAATCCAAACGAACTGACTCCGGCACGTCGTGGCAAGATGTTACCCGCATGATCTCGTAGCGCTTCCCACTCTCGGTTCTCCTGTACGACATAGAATGGGCTCCCTTTAAGCTCGATGTAGGGGTTGATCTGCTCACAATGCAGACTTTTCACGAGCTTTTTGTGCTGTAGTTGCAGTAAGACTTTGATGACGCCAGCGACACCAGCGGCCCACTCCAGATGCCCAATGTTGCTCTTCACCGAACCGACTCCACACCACGCCTGTGGTATTGGTTCCTCCTGATTATCGGAGGGACAGGGCCTCGCTCCTGTCCGCAGTTCGCTGAAGGCAGTCTTGAGTCCGTTGATTTCAATAGGATCACCCAGAACTGTCCCGGTTCCATGCGCCTCGATGTAACCCACCGTGCGGGGATCTATTCCGGCCTTGCGGTAGGCTGTGATCAATACGTCGGCCTGTGCTCTAGGATTGGGAGCCGTAAGCGAAGTGGCACGCCCACCATGATTTTCGGCACTGCCACGAATCACCCCATAAATATGGTCACTAGCTTGCTCCGCATCAGAGAGCTTTTTCAGGACGAGCATACCGACTCCCTCGCTTCGCACATAGCCATTGGCCGAAGCTGAGAAGGCCTTGCAGCATCCATCTGGAGAGAGCATGCCTGCTTTGCTAAAACTGATGTGCAGTTCAGGGGAGATCAGGGTATTGACACCCCCGACGATGGCGATATGACACTCTCCACTCTCGATCGCGTTCACGCCTCGATGAATGGCCACCAGGGAACTGGAGCAAGCCGCCTCTATCACCTCGCTGGGTCCGTGCAGGTTCAGAAAATAACTCATGCGACCCGGCCCCACCGACGGGACCTGACAGGTGGAAGAATAGCTCTCAATCGCCTTTCCTGCCTGAGAGAGCCGTTCACTTACCCAGCGTCCTCGATGGCCCTCCACACGTATGTCATCAAAAGCCGTTGCTGGGGATCCATCTGCTCGGCTTCGCGAGGAGAGATGCCAAAGAACTGAGGATCAAACAGTTCAACATTCTCTACTATCCCTGCCCATTTCACGTTTGTCGAATGCTCTTTGGTTGTCCGATTCCTGAAACAGGTCTGCCAATCCCAGCGCGAGGGAGGAATTTCGCCAATGCAGTCGCGCCCTGCCAGCAAATTGCTCCATAAGCTCTCTACATCAGGAGCCTGGGGGAATACTCCACTCATGCCGATAATAGCAACGGGGGAAGTTGCTGTATACGCTTGTTTCTCTGGCATGAGTGCATGGGCAGCGCACGCGTCGTGAATAGAGATTGTTGTGACCATCGGGTTGTTCATGGTGGACGGTACCTCATCTGTTGTCACAGGTCTTGGCGTGAGGTCCCTTTGGGTTCCTGCCTGAGGCGAAGCTTCCGCCAAATGAGTGGCCAGGGCAGAGGAGGAAGTTGCCTGCACATACTGGGCAAGACGCGAGATCGTCGAGTGCTCATAAAAGAGTGGAGGGGTCACATGCAGATCATACGTCATGTTGAGACGATTGGCAAATTCTGTGAAGGTAATCGAATCAAAACCATACTCTGAAAGTGGAGTCTGGGGATCGATCTCCTCAACCCGGACTCTGAGCAAGTCGGAAACGACGCGTGAGAGCGCCTCATGCAGTTTTTCCTTCTCCTGCACACCTCTTTCTGTGTCTAGAGGCACCTTCTGTACCTGTTGATGGCTCTTCCGCAAACGCTGGCTCAGGTTCTCCATCAGAGGCCTGCTTTCCTCCTCAGTTGTCTCTATCCAATAAGACTCTCCACGAAAGGGATATGTTGGCAGTGGAACACGAAATTTTCTCCCCTTTGCAAATAACTGCCCCCAGTCCAGGCACTCTCCTTGCATGTAGAGACCTGCTAACCTCAAGAGCTTTTCTCGATAGTCTTCTTGAGCAAGAGACCCGTTGTCGCGCAATTCTTGTAGCAGTTCATGACCAGAGGTATGAAGCACTGACTCTGGACGTTTGGACTTGTCTTTTTCCTGTTCTATATCATGTCCCGACCCGTCCTGACTCTGGATCGCTCTGAGTGCGTGTAGAAGGTCACTCCTGTCTCTGGCCACGACTGCCGATCGCATGGAAAAATGGCTGCGGCCCTGGACGAGGGTGTAAGAAATATCTTCGACTGAATACGTCTCTCCTTCTGTTTCTAACCATTTGACCATATCTTCCACT
>VBJK01000544.1 GCA_005879655.1 Chloroflexota bacterium
GTTTGGTATTCCCTGTCACCCCAGGCAGGATTTAAATATTTTTGGTTCCTACTTGATCCAACGTGCCCGCGAGCGCTGGAGGGCCAATATGGAACGAGAACAACGCTCTGTACCTTCTAGAAAGCATCAATGGGAGGACAGCATACACTCTCCTGTCACGACTCAAAAAAAGCAAAAACGAGGCGGCACAACAGCATCAAAACGGGGCGGGAGAGGCGCGAAGCGCTATAACAATGATGCTCTCGCCAAAAGGATGCAACAGGACCTGGAAAGGGGTATTACACGCGTTTTCATCACTAATATAGCCAAAGCAGCAGTGGAAGCTGAATATCCATCGTCTCCATCATCCTCGCTGTTGCAGTATTCGAGACAATGCTCTCCATTGTCGCCGGAATTACCAGAGTCTGCACAAACCCAACGCAAGAGTGTATCATTGACGCCGCCACCGATTCTGCCACCCTATACAGCTCCTACTCAAGGTCCCGCTCCAGATTCAAGTTCTTCAGACGATGAGCTAGAGAAATTGGATAGGATTTGGGTGCAATTGAAGTTCCAGAATAATCGAAAGTCACTCGGAGCACCGAAAGAACGTCATCTTGCTCTCAATGGCGACTGGTTTGACTTTCGACAAACTTTAAAGCCATTTTGGCTCGCCAAGTTCCCTGAGGTCACCCTGCAGGACTTTTGGAAGCGTGTGAAAATCGAATACGCATGGGTTACTTCTGCAAAGAAGAACTCCAAGCAAGGCTCATTCCCATACACTTCACTTGACGACAGCGAGGATTATGAGTCGTTGCAGAACATTATTCGCAGCACTGTACGCTCGAAGCGGGATCAAATGTGTCTTATGCTGAACATCGCTCTTCCTGCCGATAAAAAGGAGGGAAATGTCAGCGATGTGGAGCTTGTTTTATCTGATGATGATTGCCGTCCTGTATCCTCAATTGCTAGCCCAAATAACTGACAACAGACTGCAACTTCACAACAAAAACGCGCTCTTGCTACCTTGAGAGACGATCCTTTTACAAAATCATTCAAAGAGCTGCAGGATGCTTTGAGGTGCGACGATATTCATTATGGAAAATTCTGCTATAAATCGTATCCAAATGCGCAGGCTTCGGAACACATACATCTAAGTGCGCAGGATCTCCATACATGGACAAGTGCTATTAAGAATGGCACTGCAACTCTTTGCAATCCTCCTAGAACCCAGGAATTCAATAAGATCCTGAATCCGACGCAGCAGCGTCACCGAAATGCCGTTTCCAAGACACCTGAAAGTGCTAGCAGTGGACTTCCAAATGTACATATCCATCTTCCAGATCATTCTCGATATGAGACTCCACGATTCGGAACTCCACGCACTCCTGTCAATCGGCACAGACCCACAGCTCCAGAGACCTTTTCTTCTCCTTTGGTTGCTCACGAATCGTTTGTAAATGGAGATGGGCTTCGCACTTTTATTACCTGGTGCGAAAGAGAGTACAAAATCAAGTCTGACAATGGTGCATTTGAGCAAGCATACGCAATGCTACATGAGAAGGAAGTAAACGTGGATATAATGGATAATAAAACTGCGGACTGGTTTCAAAAGCTTGGGATTACTTGTGGAACAGCAGAGCGAATGGCGAAGAGCTTTCCTAAATGGAAGAAGAGTCTTCTTAACAATTTATAACTACGGTATCTTGACAAAGCAATGACGAAACTGATTTCTAGCAACTTCCGGTGTAATGGCGTTCATTGCCGCCGCCACTATTGCACTTGAAAACGCATGTTCATCTTCATTTCCTTCAACTGAAATCTCTCGTTTTAGCGCAAATTTTAGAACTGAGAAAGAGTATTCAATGGGATTAAAATCTGGTGAATACGGAGGGAGGAATTCTAGTTTGCATCCTTTTTGTTCCAATTTTTCCCTCAATTTCTAGCGTCAGTTTGTTGGAATACTAATCAGAATTACATCACTTTTATGGATTGTTGCATTGTCCATTATAATCACCGATCTAGGGCCAGGAAACGCATTGCATTTAGGGAGAAGATCGTTTCTGATAAATGCATCGAATGTCCTTTGATTCACACCTCCTTCGTAGACGTTGCATGCAATATATCCATCGATAGTGAGAGCAGGAAGCACACTATAGTTCACTCGTCGCCCCACAGCCATGGTTGTACGTACACGTTTGCCTTTTTGTCCCCATCCACTAGTTCGAAAGCTGCAAGCTGTATTGACCCCTGTTTCATCGATAAATACCAATTGTTCTGCTGTCCATTGGCCTAACTTTTGAATCCAAGCGTCGCGTAATTCAGGGTCACGTTGGGCAGCTTCTCTCGCAAGCTTTGCTTAGCCGCTAAGTGCATAAGGAGGTTACCTTCTTCTTTGAGATACGCAGATTCTTGAAGATGCAACTTAACCAGCTTTTTTTCACGTGGATATCCAGCTGGGCGCCAAATAACTTTGAAAACTCATCCAGATACCCGGTAGGATTAGTGAACACTGCTTTTAGAAGGAGCTGGATGTATTAACAACGTTTTAAAGGCATTACATCGAGAGTTTCCGCCCTAAACTGAGGCTTTGGTCCGGACCTCCGCCTTCCGCCCTCAACATCACCATAAATACGTAGTTTCCTTCTTGCTCTTTGAATTGTACGCTTCGAAATGCCAAAAACATTTGCAACATGGGCGTTCGTATAACCCATCGCACACATGTCCAACGCGTTGAGCTTAGTCTGACGAGAAATCTCTGGCGACGGCGCCCTTTGCCCTTTTCGCGTCAAAATACCGGGTTAACTGATAGAGAAGCATACCCGCTACCATATTCTGGGGCTCAAATCCTCACTCAATCGTTGGTTATGCGTTTACAACTACGTGGAGGTGCGGTGCGCTGTGTGGAATCCGGCGTAACAAAATATTTAAATC
>VBJK01000042.1 GCA_005879655.1 Chloroflexota bacterium
GAAGTGCACAAGACGTGAACACTCCTGCCAAAAATGACCTCTATTTCTCCAATGAGAAAAGTATGCCTCGCCTTCTATAGCGTTGATTTTGTGTTTCTATGGCGTGACAATTTGATGATAGAGATAGCGAAACCTTAGAAAATTCGATTGCAGAGGCGTTCTCCCTCAGTCTTATTCAACAAAAGCTCCCTCAGGAACCCACACGTGGTACTTCTGCTAGTAACGCTCAGAAACGTATTTATGGTTTTAGGATATTTTTAGATTACTTCACTAATCGTCAACTTATAACTCTTATTACATTAGCGATGCGCCAGCATGGCAATATCGCACCGGTCGATTTAGCGCAGGCTAGCATTGGTCCTGGCATAGCGATCTATTTCTGCTATAGTAAAGTGATTGAGGCTGATGGCTCGCCCTTGCGCGTGCGTACCGCCCTGCAATTGATTAATAGCACGTTAGACGAACTATTGGCCGAGCAAGAGGGCGAGTACGATGCTGGTACACGTTGGGCTATTGCCTGATAGTTTGCTATAAAACTGCACTCTGAAAGTTTTGGCTTTGAAGAAGAGTAGTAGGCATCGGTGGGTTTGCTAAGGCTACAGGCGAAAATTATCAATTTCTCATTCGTATAGTGAAGGATCTGGGCATCAGTCTATCGGAGCTGGATTAAGCGTATGTTTCCTGCCAATATTCTGTTGACTCCCAATACGTCTCACTGCATTGATCTTATTGGACCAACAGCGTAAGCTTCACCCAAGCATACACGCAAACAATTAGGCCACGGCATCACACGTTGCCCAAAGCCATACCCGACACGTTCAATAGCCATTGCTGGCATCTCGAAGCGCGCCAGCACGGCCAGAATCGCAGCGCCCGTTGGTGTCACCAATTCGCCTTCCGCCGCACAAGGAACCCACGGTGCTTTAACACGACTGAGCAGCTCCAGGGTCGCAGGAGCTGGTAATGGCAGCAAGCCATGAGCCATAGGCATACGACCACGGGTAAAGGGCAAGGGCGAGGCATAGAGCTGACTGATACCCAGCGCCTCGATAGCAATAGCCGCCCCCGTAATATCAACGATGGTATCAACTGCCCCCAATTCATGAAAGTGTACCTCATCGAGCGTCACACCATGTATCTTTGCCTCCGCTTCTCCTAATGTACGGAAGATAGCAATAGCTGTATCGCGTACCGTAGGCGATACTGCTGCCTCGTGAAGTAATGCAGCAATACTGGTAAAACTTCTCGCCGGTTGTTCCTGCTCGTCCTGTAGAACCTGAAAACGGGTGCCAGCGATACCATGACTAGAAAACTTTTCTACTTTCAGCCGATATCCTGCCAGCGGCAACTTCGCTAATGCCGTTTGTAACAGGTCGTGGGGGAGTCCTGCGTCAAGCATGGCCCCTAGAAACATATCGCCGCTAATGCCTGAGTGGCAGTCAAGATAAGCAATCATCTTGTTATCATATCACAGCGGGCAGGGCACCCATAAAGGATGCCTCTACAATGGTACGAATCAGCCTCCTAAGCGGGGTTCTACCGTTGTAGGGACATCCTTTATGGGTGCCCTGCCCGCTTTTCTGTACTGCTGCTCAAGCCATAGTGACCTTGCAAACAAAATGGGACAAAACTTGTCACATTTTTGGCAGAATTAAGATGGGAGAAGCATGCTCGTATGGAATACAATCCTTCTCACAGTAGCGAGGAGGCTACGTCCACGTACAATGTTGCAAGGGATTTGCCTCTGGATCAAACGAGAAAGTGAAGTAAATGTTCTATGACCGCCAAGCTTCAGGTCAGCACCGTCAGTGAGATGCATCCGCTAACACCTTTTCTACGCTGTGAGCTTCTACCAGGACAGAACCCGGATGAGATGGCTCATGAGGCACCTCTCTTCGATTTTGCAAGCACACATCATACCATGGGAGCGCGTTTGATTACAATCCCACCTAATCGTGCTTTTGCCCGTCATACTCATCCTAACGCCTATCATTTCATCTATATCCTTGAAGGAACTGGCATTATCGAATACGATGGAGCCGTCCATGAACTAAAGCCACAACAATGTTGTTTGGTGCTAAGGGGTGTGCCTCACAAACTAGGTGCTGGTAAAGAGGGATTGCAAGCCATTGTCGTCAATACTCCAACCTATGAGAATGGTGACGCGAACCATGTACATTATTTAGAGGAAGAATTACTAGAGAGTTACGAAGAGCCAATGCCAACTGTATCACCGCCGGATATAGTGGCAGTGGCAAAAGCGCCTGCCATAGCATCTTCCGTACAAGCATGAGACGAGACCTGAGCACGGAGCGCCCTGCTGAGGTAATACGGCTCACATAAGCCCTTTTGCCTTCCAATCAGCCCCCACCCCGCCGCAGGACACCCATAAAGGATGCCCTGCGGCGAGGTGGGGGGCTGATTGGGGCCATATTACCTCAGCCTTTGCTAAGTTTAGTCACTCTTAACTTGCTTGACCAAGTCTAAAATAGGCGTACCGTATTGTTCCCACTGCTCGCCAATACGACGGCGTACTTCCACACCAGTCACAGGGGTATACAGCAGAGCCAGTATCACCCCAAGTACCAGACCCCAGCGAAACAGCATACGTGCACGTTGCCGACTCTCCTGATACTGCTCGTAGCTATCCATCACTGTGCCCGCTACATCTTTTGCGCTGGAGGTAGCCTGGGTCAATCCCTCGCTAGGTTGTTTCGTTCTTTTGCTGACTACATCCTGCGCTTTCGACCAACCAGACTCAACGCTATCCTGTACGCTGCCCTGCAATGCCTGAAGGTTCTTTTGTACCTTTCTCGCATTTTTCTCAAGCGTATCCTGAGCAACGTTCAAACCACTCTTCAGCGTTGTCTGTGTTGTTTTCCAGGCTGGCATCACGGTATCTTGTACAGTATCTTGTACAGTTTCCTGAAGCATTGCCTGATGCTTACTTGCTTGCTTAATCCGCTCGCTAGCCAGTTGTTGTCTGTACTTGAGCCATCCCTCAACCAGTGCAAGACCCGCACTGAGCAGGGCCAGGAGCTGGGTTGCATTAGCCAGCATGGTCTGCTGCACATTGGTATACTTATCACGTGCCATATCTTTTGTATTAGCATATAGCTTTTGTGTGGTATCTTTTACCTTGCTGCCTACTTCCTTGGCCTTACCGGTGCTGGCTCGGTTTAACTCATTCAATATAGCCATGTACTCCTCCATTCCTTATAATAGAGCTGTTTTCTGTTGACCTTGTCTTTAGCTGGTCCATGCCTCACATATACACCACGCATGAAGATGACAAGTGGTTTCACATGCTCTTGTGATCAATATGGCTTAAATAAAGCCCCTCGCCTAGGGGCCAACACCAGTTTAAATATGCCCCCAGCCCAGGGCATCCCTTGTGGGTGCCCAATACGCATCAACCTAAGCCGGGGGTCCAGGGGGCTTCGCCCCGCCTTTCGGGGTTTGGGGAGTCCCCAAGCTCTCCCTTTCACTCCTCTCGCCGCCTGCGGCGGCGAAGAAAAGAGGTTTTTGGGGACACCCCAAACCCCGTCAAAGGGCTGCAAGCCCTTTGCAATCCTGCTGTCAAGCGTTAGGTTGATGCATATTGGGCATCCCTTGTGGGTACCCTGGGCTGGGGGGCGACAGGGGGGCAAAGATGTCCGTACTATGCACATGTACTGTATCCATGCTAGAATGCTAGTGCAAGTGAGGGTGGTTTTACACGTGGTGAGAACCATGCCTCTAATAACCCCCGTCTCATTGAGAGACAACAACAAAACACAAGAGAAAGGATACGTAACCAATATGTCTGAAAGTGAAAAGACAACTTCTCTTAACAGCCGTAGCCGCACCATCACAGAGGGCGATATACGTGCACCCAATCGCTCCATGTTGCGCGCAGTAGGTTTGACCGACGAAGATTTTAGCAAGCCGCTGATCGGCGTGGCCAGCACGTGGAGCGAAATTACGCCGTGCAACTCGCATATCAATCGTTTGGCAGAGAAGGTAAGGGAGGGCGTACGCGTTGGCGGCGGTGTACCCCAGATTTTCGGGACCATCACGGTAAGCGATGGCATATCCATGGGCACCGAGGGCATGAAATTCTCTCTACCTAGCCGCGAAGTGATCGCCGATTCGATCGAGTTAGTGAGCAATGCACAACGTTTCGACGGCGTTGTGGCCATCGGCGGATGCGATAAAAATATGCCTGGCTGCTTGATGGCACTGGCTCGCCTGGATATCCCAGCTTTATTTGTGTATGGCGGCACCATTCTGCCAGGCACCTGTCGTGGACAGGATGTCGATATCGTCAGTGTTTTTGAAGCCGTGGGCAAGTACAGTGCGGGCAAAATGACGCTTGAAGAGCTGACCGAAGTCGAGAAAAGTGCCATCCCTGGTGCTGGCTCATGCGGTGGTATGTATACGGCAAACACCATGTCATCTGCCGTAGAAGCTCTGGGGATGAGCTTGCCCGGCGGTTCTTCCATACCTGCGGTGACAGCTCGCAAAGCCGAGGACTGCTATAACGCCGGTCAAATGGTAGTACGTCTGATCGAGCAGCAGCTCACGCCGCGCAAAATTATGACCAAGCAGGCATTTGAAAATGCCATAACGCTAGTAATGGCCCTCGGTGGCTCTACCAATGCGGTCTTGCACCTGATTGCCATCGCGCGCCAGCTGGATCTGCACCTGACGATCGACGATTTCACGCGTATCAGCAACAAAGTGCCACACCTGGCCGATCTGAAGCCGGGTGGTCGCTACGTGATGGCCGATCTGGATCGTGTTGGTGGCGTGCAGGCCGTGATGAAGGTTCTGCTCGATGCGGGCTTCCTACACGGAGACGTGCTGACGGTGACTGGTAAGACGCTGGCAGAGAATCTTGCCCATGCTCCTGGCCTTGCCGAGGGGCAACAGATCGTGATGTCGCTAGAGAAGCCACTGCATCCCACGGGTCCGCTGGTCATCCTGAAGGGAAATCTAGCACCGGAGGGAGCTGTCTGCAAGATTGCTGGTCTCAAGCATACGACTCATCGTGGTGCTGCCCGCGTCTTCAACTCTGAGGAGGAGACGTTCGATGCGATTATGCAGCATAAGATTACGCACGGCGATGTGGTGGTCATTCGCTACGAGGGACCGAAGGGTGGCCCTGGCATGCGCGAGATGCTGGCTGTAACTGCTGCGCTAGTTGGTCAGGGCTATGGTGAGACTGTTGGTCTGATTACTGACGGGCGTTTCTCTGGTGGTACGCATGGTATGGTTGTTGGTCATATTGCACCTGAAGCGCAGGTCGGTGGTCCGATCGCCATTGTGCAGGACGGTGATATGATCACGATCAGTGCGGAGCAGAATCTCTTAGCAATCGATCTGAGCGATGAGGAGATTGCACGACGGCTGGAGCAGTGGCGACCGCCGGTGTCGAAGTATACTGGTGGTGTGATGTCGAAGTATGTTAAGTTGGTGTCGTCGGCTTCTGATGGGGCGGTGACGTGTTAGCGTAAGGTAAATGAGAGGTATGAAAATGTATGTTACACATTTTCATACCTCTCATTTACCTTACTTTAATAGATTATCTTTATATCACTGTTTCTCTTCTGTTCTACTTGGCAACAGTGCTCATATCCTCACTAGACATCTCTGCATATCTCTACACATCGCTTGTACAACATGATATAATTGCAGTTGAGTTTCATTGTGTTTTGTTTGTTAGGAATCGGCGTAATTTAAGGTAGGATTCTGATAGCCATGGGAGCTTGCTCCATATCACAGCTTCTTCTTCAGTTATTCTTAAGTGAGCACACTAATCTATTAGAATTTTTCTAGTTTTCTA
>VBJK01000043.1 GCA_005879655.1 Chloroflexota bacterium
CTTGTACTTCTTGTATAAGCTGTACGATATTATCCATCATGCTATTCATTGATTCAGCAACAAGATATATCTCGTCGCTCCCATTAATTTCGATACGTGCCGTAGTATCGCCTTTGCTGATACGCCTTGTCAGTTTCACCAGATCGCTGAGGGGACGAGCAATGGTGAGATGTACTATATATCCGATAAAAGCAACCACAAACAGAATAATGAGAGAAGCAACAATAGCGAAAACGGTGAAGTCAACCTTATATGTAGCATCGATCTGAGCAACATTGTCACTCATTGTTTCTGCTAGAGCAACGATATTGTTCCAGTCTTTCTCTAGTGGTGCAAACTTCTCATTGGCAACCATCAGCAAATCATAGGTCGTTGCGGATGACAGGTTTGACTTGAGGGCCTGTAGCTCCCGGTTCTGAGCCTGAATGTAGGCGGGCCATTCCTGCTGAATGACGAGGGCAAGTGTGTTGCGTTGCTGCTCTTGGACCGTAGCGAGCATCTTGTCGTTGGCGAGTTGTCTGCGCACGCTCTCCATATTGTCAGAGGTGGCCAGCTGATAGCTCTGTTGGTATCTGAGCAAGGTTTGCTTACAGGTCATTTGCAGGGTAGCAATTTCCTCATTGAGGTGTTGTTTTAGCAGATTTATGTGTGCATCCTGAGTGCCATTGACGTTGCTGGCAACGAATTTTCCTGACTGGAGCGAAATCAGGTTAGCGTTCATCTGTTGCAAGTTTGCCAACTGCGTCGTGGCAGTCGTGACAGAATCAGTACTGACCTGCACTGCCTGTCCATAGACATTGAGCACTTGAAGGTGAACGCCACCGAGCAGAGAGATGACCAGGCCAGGGATAATGGCCACGATCACCGAAGCTAACAGCAGGCGACGGTTAATTGACATATGAGCGATCCATGTCATGAAGCGATGCTCAATAGCATTAGGAAAAATCCATTTTATGTTGAACATAGTAGCTTGAGTCCATTCTAAGCAAAAATAGTGCCAGTATTGCCATCCTGGTCTGTATGCACTTTGAAGGCTCCTACAGAGACGCGCAATAATTCAACTTGCTGAGACAGGCGTTGTATATGTTGTGAAGCCATTGCTATGTGTTCATTATTGCGTTGCGTGGTATTTGAGATATGAGGCATGATTTGAGCGATGCGATTAGCCGATTGCCAGTGTTGTGTGGCCATCTGGTTAATGGTTGCAATTTCCTGCGTCTGGCGCTCAACGCTGGTAAAAATCACATCGAGTGCCTCGGCCACATCCTGAATGAATGCGGCTTGTTGTGAGGTTTCATGCACAGTATTGCGCATAGAGTGAGTGGCTGTAGCAATATCCTCACGTACACTTCTCACGATGCGTGTAATCTGATTAGCATGATTTTTAGTCTGTTCAGCCAATTGGCGAATATTTACCGCTACTGGTGCAAAACCTTTGGCGTTCTCACCTGCCAGTGCAGCTTGAATAGCGGAGTCAAGTGCTAGGCGATTCGTCTGATAAGCGATGGTAGAAATCACCTCAACGATATTATTGATCTTCTCGGAGCGTTCACCCAACATCTGCACTTTGCTGGCAGTAGCCTGTACATTGTCCTGAATGTGACTTATCTCATCAATAGTACGCCGTACAGCATGGTGCCCCTCGGTGACACTGCGCTGTGCCTCATCGGCAACGGCATGGAGCTGCTGTGCGTGATGTGCGGCTTGATGACTGATCTGCGTCATCTGTTCGACGCCAGTCGTGGCCTCGGCAACTTGCTGAATTTGCAGGTAGCCGATTTTGACTGGTTGTGCCATCTGCTCAAGAATATTGACTGTTGCGGCTTCCACTTCGCGTGCGACCTTCTTGATACGTATAACCAGGCTCTCTAACTCGTTGATCATATAGTTAGAGGAGGATGCCAGCGTCCCAAGAGTAGTGTCCATCACTTCTGCTCGCAGGCGTAAGTCACCTACTGTGACTCCTCGCACATCGCTGATGAGTTTTTCGACCTGTAATTGCAGTTCATCGTGTTTTGAACGTGTCTTCTGCATTAGCTCTACGATAGTATCGAGCATCTGATTGATTGCGTGGGAGACCCTGGCGATCTCATCGCGCCCACTCAGGTTAGCACGGGCAGTGATTTCACCTTGCATGACGCGCTTCGTTAATGCCACCAGTTGACGAAGGGGCTGTGTAATGGTCCGGTTTAACAAAGACCCAATCAGAAAAACAATGACCATTGAACCAAGAATTGCAATGATCGTGCCAAAGAGAATAGGACGAAGCTGTGACGGACCAACTTTAACGGTCTCGGTGTTGACCTGGCGGGCAATCGTCACAATCTCCTGCCAGTTCGTGAGCAATGGGGTATAGAGGGCATCGACTTGCTGTAACAAGCTAGCAGCTTGGGCTAGAGGTATGTGTGCATACAGTCCTTTCAGGAATGCGTCCTGAGCATCTTTATATTGCGGCCATTGGTATTGCAAAATGGCGACAAGCAGCTCGTGCTGTCTGGAGATAATAGTCGGAGGGCCATGGTCCGACAGGATAGCACGTATATCGGTCATTGATTGGGCTGTGGCTAGCTCGTAGTGACGTTGATAATCTGCACTATTGACATCAAAGCTTTTCTCGATACTGAGTACACGAAAAATAGAATAGCTTGTCATCTCTGAGCTAGCTTGATGCCCTTTATTATTGAGCGTAATAGTAGGTAGCAATGCGACCAGTAGCGTGTGCATACTTTGTAGATCTGCTAGCTCAGTAGTAGTAATCTTGATGGCTTGGTTACTTTTCTGGATAGCTGCTCCTGTAGTATCTAATGTCTGAAAGTTGATACTCGTCAGGAGTACAATAATGCTAATGGGAATAATGGTGGCCCAGGCAAAAGCGAATAGTAAGCGCAGAAAAATAGGAGTGTTATTGACCCATTTAAACACTTTGCTTTCCCTTCCTTGGGTAATGCACGAGACTCAATTACTATTTTTTAGTAGATGAGCGGTACTAGGAGTCTTATTCCTTAAAAACTCCAAAAACAACAGAAGATGTAGTATAGGATTGCGCACTTTGAGTTGCTCAAATTATACTCCATGTGGAAGAAAAAGAGAACCCTTGCTGAAAAGATATGACCAAATTTCCTAGCAGAAATGACGTGCGCCTGATGGACTACATCGGCTTGACAGAGTCTCGATAGTTGTGTAAAAGGAAAGCGGCACCATCTGCTTGTTGAAAAGTAGATAATGTAGAGGTTAGTGATAGGAACTTGCAAAGGGAAAAACCGGATAGTGTATCTGAAACGTTTAGAAATGCTTGGCTTTAAGAGCTTTGCCTCACGTACTGTATTAGAGTTTAGTTCCGGTATTACGGCGGTAGTTGGGCCAAACGGAGCGGGAAAATCGAACGTGGCGGACTCAATGCGCTGGGTGTTGGGTGAGCAGAGTATGCGGCAGTTGCGGGGCAAGAAAAGCGAGGATATTATCTTTGCTGGTGGGTATGGTAAATCTTCTTTGGGCATGGCGGAGGTCTCGCTCACACTGGATAACTGTACTGGATGGGTCTCCTCGCCATACAGTGAAATTTGTATTACACGCCGTACATTTCGTTCAGGTGAGAACGAGTATCTGATCAATAAACAAAAAGTACGTCTTAAAGATGTGCTTTTGTTGCTTGCGCAAGCGCGTATTGGTCATGATTCCTATACCGTTGTGGGGCAAGGACTGATTGATGCGGCACTCAGCTTGCGGGCGGAAGAGCGTCGTGGATTGTTTGAGGACGCGGCGGGCATCCGACCCTTTCAGGTACAGCGTGCTGATGCTGAGAATAGGCTGCGGCACGCCGTGCCGTTGAATTCAGGCAGCTCACTAGCCAGTTACAGGAAGTCTTGCTCACATGGTATGCTCTGCAATGGCGGCGTCTGTACACAACTCAAGAACGTACTGAGCATGTTGAACAGGAACAAGTACAAGAGATACGGCGGCTGGAGCAATCCTTGCAAGCTATTGAAGTGCAAGCTCACACATTACGTGTAGCACGTCAACAGCTGCAAACACAGATTAGTGAGGCACGTAAAGCTTCTGCTGAAGCAGATAGTGGCGTGCAGAAGATTGAGCGTGAGCTGGCTGTGGACGAAGAGCGCGTCGTTGGGTTTGAACGACAGCATGGGGATATACAACAGGAAGAGCGACGCCTGCGTGAACGTCTGCTAGCTTTACAGAAGCAGTTGATAGATCTGGAAGAGCAATGCGATCTGGCCGACGAAGCCGTAGATAGCAATGCCGCCAGCTTGGCCGAGTTAGAAGTAAATGTCACTAGAGCGCAAAAAGACTATGAGATGGATGAAAGGAGGCTACGCTCCGCGCAACATGATCTAGTGCAAGTACAGGCTCGCTTGGGGTCTACACAAACAGAACTGGGTCGTTTACAGAAACAATTGGGTGAGCGTAACCATACGCTGGCGGCACGTCGTGCTACGATAGCACAAGCTCAGCAGTCATTACATACTATTGAGGCTCGTCTGATCGATGAGCGTGCACGTCTGACCAGTGGGAGAGATGAAGAGCAGCAGGTAACGCAACGCAAACAAGGCATTGTACGTGCTATGGCTGATGCTCAGCAAGAGCTAGAGCATCTTAAAGGGACACTGGCAGAGGCTGAAAGGCGACGGCGTGCCATCTCTGATCGCGTCAATATGTTGAAGAACTGGCGACATAACCTCAGCGGTTATAGTGATGGTGTGCGCGCGCTCCTGCGTGCTCCTGCGGGCAGATTGAGTGGACTCATTGGGCCGGTGCCACAGCTTGCAGTCGTGCCTGTGGGGCTAGAGCTGGCTCTGGAAGCTGCGCTTGGTCCATATATGCAGGCGGTAGTAGTGCAGACCTTCGCAGATGCTCTGCGCTGTCAGGATTATCTACAGAGCGTTCAGCCGGGTAAGGCGATAGTGGTATGGGCTGAGCGTGAGGAAGATGACGCAGCTGGGCGGGAAGTCGAGCTGATTCAGGCTCAGGTGGAAGAAGCAGTGCTTCAGCGTTTTCTTGCCGAGAAAGTAGCTTTAAAAGATCGCATTGGTGGTTTTGCATGGTGTTTAGTGCAGTGTGACTCACGTTTTCTTACCCTCTTGCGCCGTTTGTTGCGTGGTATCGTGATAGCATGTGATCTAGAGGCGGCGCGTGAGCTATTAGCGTGGGCGATGCCGCTCAGTCTGTCGTCTGAAAATGACCTGCCTTTTAGCTCGGTGGTGACTCTGAGGGGTGAAGTGCTCCATGTGGATGGCTGGCTAGTGGGTGGTGGGAGTAAAGATAGTGCACAGCAAGGCTTGTTAGCATACGAACGAGAATTACGTGAATTACCACAGCAGTTGGAAGAGCAGAAAGCGCTCATCGACCAATTCAATGGGATGATCAGTGAGCTGCAACGTGCTCAAGAAGGGCGACGTGTCGAGCAGAATGCACTGGACAAAGAGCTGCAAAAGATCGTTATGCGTATCAATGAACTGCATAAAACGGTGAATGCCTCACAGCGCGAACAGGAACGCTTGCAGACAGAGATACGATTAGCAGGCTCGGTTGAGCAGCAGTTGGCGGCGGAGGTTGCTGGTCTGGGACAGGAACTGGTGGCAGTACAGGAACGCGTACGTGGACATGATAAGACGCAACATGAGATGAAGGGGCTGGTTGAAGAGTTGCAATATGAGATGGAAGAGCGCGCCGTGACATATAGACGCCAACAGGATGAGCTGGGAAAGGCACGTACAGCTCTGGCGCTAAAACGTCAAGAAGCTAAATCGTTGCAACAGCAACTCTCGGTACAGCGGACACAGGCTCAGGATCTCAAGTCCCAGGTTGGGCAACAGGTCGCACGCTTGCAAGAAAATGAGCAACGTAAGCAAGCCTTGCAACAAGCAATAGCCACTCAGCATGACCAGCTCACACAGGCACGTGCGCAAGCACAAACACTGCTGAAAGAATTACACATTGTCGAGAGCAAACTGGGGGCAGTCGATCAGCAGATAGCGACTGTGGAACAGCAGCGGCTACGTGTGCAGAAGGCTATGGCTGAGCAAGAAACGAGCTATCGGCGTGCTCTGCTCGATAGCCAAAAAGCTCGTAATGCTGTGGAGACGCTTGTGGAGCAGTTGCGCGAAGAGCTTGGTATCGATGATCCCAATCGCCTAGCAACATATGCTATGAGCATGGAAGTTACGGCAGACGGTGGAGCCGAGGATAGCAGTGACCGTCGGGGAAATGGGTCCCGTACGATGCAGTCTAGTAATACTGGACTGTTGACGGGGGAGGAGGAAGCACAGCTACGACGTTTGCGACGGCGCGTTGACACATTGCGTAACCGTTTAAAGGCCATGGGCGGCTGTGATGAGAATGCTCCACAGATGTATGAAGAGACACGCATACGTCACGAATTCCTCTCTTCACAGATCGCTGATATGGATCAAGCGGCGCTCCAGCTGCGAACGATCATTGGACAACTGGATGCCACAATGGCGCGTCAGTTTGAGGTGACATTCCAGGCTATCAATGCTCGTTTTCGTGAACATTTCACGACGCTCTTTAATGGTGGGACTGCGTCTCTAGAGCTGACCGCTGCGAAGGCGCAGAACAATGACTCATCTGCGCCATCGGGTATGGCTGCGGGTGTAGAGGTGATTGTGCAGCCACCTGGCAAGAAAGTGCAGGATCTTTCTCTGCTTTCGGGTGGGGAACGCGCCCTCGTGTCAGCTGCATTACTCTTTTCTTTGCTGGAGATTCATCCGCCACCATTTTGTCTACTGGATGAGGTAGATGCAGCGCTTGACGAGTCAAATGTGACGCGTTTCTGTGATATCCTGAAGCGCTTGGCGCAACGCACACAATTCATTGTCATTACACATAACCGTGTTACGATGACGGTAGCTCAGGTAATGTATGGTGTTTCGATGCGAGACAGTGTGTCGCGGCTACTCTCCATGCGCCTGGATGAGGCTGTGGTAGTGGGTGATCGTTAAGTTATGTGCATGTTTTGTTTGCAGATGTCCTTTGCGCAATGAATGGCGCGGCTCCGGTTTAAATTTGCAGATGTTCCTGGGGCAAAAAATGGGACTGCACTAAAATTGCCCAAAAAAGGGGTTGACAGAGCGCAATCTCTATAGTATTATTTGCAATGTCAAAAGTGACTTGCCCGTCCAAGCGGGTGAGGCGGTGACTATAGCGGAGAGGAAACACCCGTTCCCATCCCGAACACGGTAGTTAAGCTCTTCAGCTCTCACGATACTGTGTGGGCAACTGCATGGGAAAATAGGACGTTGCCGCTTCACCCGCCTGGATGGGCAAGTCTGCTTTTTGGGACGAAGTTAAAGGTTCCTCAATGCACTAACCAGCTGGTCAATATCTTCTTCGCTGTTATAGAAACCCGTCGATACACGCAAAGCTCTACTTGTTGGTATGCTACGAACGTAGATATTATAATCTTCTTGGAGTTGTTGCACTAACTGACCTTCGTCACGTCCTTCCAGAGTAAACGCGAGTAGGCCGCTAGCGCCGGGTTGTGGCGTAAGCATGGTCAGTCCTGCAAGAGTTTGTAAGGCGTGATAGGCATAGCTGTGCAGGGTGGAAATACGTTGAAAGAGCCAGTCATAACCAACGACATCTTCTAGCCAGTTGAGTACAGCGCGTTGTCCTGCCAGGGCAGCTGTCTGGCGACCTCCTACTTCAAAGCGTTGTGCACTGTCATGCAAGGCCCATGCGATATCTTCTTCGTGTTTCATCGACCAGTAGCCCACGTATGTTGCTTGCAGGTAGTGGAGGCTTTCATTGCTCACATATAATGCTCCGGTACCATCGGGGCCGCAGAGCCATTTCTGCATGGGAAGCGCATAAAAATCCACCGCCAATGCTTTGGCATTAATGGGAATAGCTCCGGCTGACTGAGCGCCATCGACGAGTACTGGAATACCCTTTGCTCGTCCCATGCGTCCAACGGATTGTACATCGAGAGTGGTTCCTGTCGTCCAGGTCACGTGTGAGAGCGTAATCAGGCGTGTGCGTTCCGTCACTAGTTCGCTGATAGCATCTACGAGAGGACGGTCGGCTTGAGGACCAAGCTCTGCAACACGTAGCGTAATGCCGTAGCGATCGCGCAGTTGATAGAGTGGGGCGAGAGCGCTGATATGCTCGTGATTCGTAGTGATGACTTCATCACCTGCTTGCCAATCGAGGCCGTAGCAGACGATGTTCATGCCCTCGCCGGTATTATCGGTCAATGCAATCTCGCCCAGATCGGCGTGCAAGAGGCGAGCGACGGCACTGCGCGCATTGTCATAAATAGTGAAGAAGCTTTCATACCCCTTAGCACCCAAACGACCTTCACGCCACTCATCCTGCAAACGCTCTTGCATTGTCTGGATGACGCATGTCGGTAGTGGACCAAATGTACCTGCGTTGAGATAAACATGAGCTGTGGTGGCAGGCATTTCTTGCCGAATATGCTGTAAGTGTTTGAAGTCAGACAAGATGTGTATTCCTTTATTAGATGCTAAGAATGTGACACTCGTTGTAGTGGATAGTGAGTGGCACAATCGGTCGTTGCGTCTAACAAAGTATATAATTTACAGAGGTAAATTATCAAATAACAAATAGAAAATATATGTGAGTTGGCACTAGAGCTACTCTGCACCCCAAGCCAACTGCACGAAAACGGCCTCCATGTCTGTGTCTGTAGTTGTACCCACACTGTATTTAGTCACGATATAGTCATGCAGCGCCTTCCACAACTGACGAGTAGCTCTGGTTGCCTGTAGCACTGCCACCTCATGATACGTTGGGCAACCTACACCGATCCTGTCAGCTCCGTGCCCCTTGTCGGGGTGATCCTTGGCAATTTGCTCGTGGCAATAACTGTATCCTCTCGGAGGCTCTAGCTTTCCCGCAATCTTCGGACAGCCACTCACGCCATACCAAAGGCTAAAATACCCGAATTCTTGAAAAGCCGGATCATCATGCATAACTCTCCGTAAATCCTCTTCTATTTTGGCTATGCAGAAGAAATCTCCTTGCTAAATTTGGTCAGCATTGGGATTTGATCATAGTTACAATAGAAAATATTTTTTATTGTTTGCTATAAATAAACTAAGTATAGAAGAAAATTAGGGGCATCGCTAAGAGGCAATCCACAAGGGGCCAATGCGAGGTGTTCGTATGTGCAAGTGACATTGCACCCATGCAGGCATGAAATGCGTATACGCATCAGAACCATCTTTTTTTGGCGGGTCAACGTCCACTCTCATTGCAGTGGAAGTGGTATGCATCAATGTGCGATATAATAACGTGAAGCTGTTTGTACGGCTGGCGGGTAAGGTGAAATGTAGTTTATTGTAAATCTAGATTACCTTAACTATTGATGAATGATTGGTTGTATCAGTATGCGTATAAGAAATTTTCGAGAGAAAGACCTACCGGAGGTTGCGCAGATCTATCAGGAAGCGATGAAGGCTGATGAGCTTGTCACAGTCAGCGGGGATGATTTTGTGCAGTGGTTTACGCAGCCTGAGTTGGATGCGCTGGCAAACGCTTTTGTGGTGAGCGATGACGATGATGAGCTGAATACGTGGGGGCAAGCTGGTACGCTAGATGGTCTGGATGGTGAAATAGTAGGCTATACGCTGGTCACGTTCAGGCAGGACGG
>VBJK01000044.1:0-5895 GCA_005879655.1 Chloroflexota bacterium
CTCTATGATGTGGTAGATGGACCCGATGGTGACGATAGGACGCTACGCCCCAACCAGCTGCTGGCCCTGTCACTGCGCTATCCCGTCTTTGATACAGACGACCAGAAAAGCGTTTTGGATATGGTTACGCGGCACTTACTGACACCCTACGGCTTGCGTACACTTTCACCAGAGGATGGCGCATACCGGGGCCGACTGCTACCACAAGGCGAGCAATACCCGCAAGCGCTACATCAGGGTAGTGTCTGGGGTTGGTTGATAGGCCCATATATAGAAGCCATGCAGGCAATATATCGTGACTCGACGACCTTCGATCACAAACAAGAAGATTGCTTGCACCACGAATACTTGTGCCACAGGAGTCTGCATCTGCTGGCATCCTTCAGGGATCAGCTCGACCACGACATCTTAGGCATGAGTGCGGGCCTCTTCGACGGAGATGCACCCCATAGAGCTGAACCTGGCTCGGCATCAGCATTAGTCACCGCCGAACTCTTACGTACCTACGAAATGCTTGCTCAAGTGCCAATCTCCCATTCCGAGCAAGTGCTGGCCTGAGTTCTGCACATTTTTTGCCAGTTTTCCACAATTTTTGTGGAAAACTGGCAATGTCCGTAGGTAAATAGTACTATAAGGACAGCCAACAGGGTACTCATTGGCATTAAGTTATGCAAAGGTTTCCCTCTGTACTCCCTTGTTCTTGCCGCCTCCTGCGGCAGAAGGGGAGAAAAATGGCATTTGGGGACACCCCACACCCCGCCAGGATGGCTTCGCCCCCTGGACCCCCCGCTTAACGCCCATGCCTACTTATTTCTGCCTCCCTCATTTCCCCACTGTAATGCCGCATAAAACTTATCCACATTTTCTGTGGATAAGTTTTCCACAGCATCCACACAGGATAAATGCCTGTGTGCATCATGCACAAGAGCCTCTGTTATTATGCACAAAAGCCTTTGTATAAATTGCTAATTATCCACATTTTCTGTGGATAAGTTTTCCACACCTTTTCCACACAGGACAATTGCCTATAGGCACCATGCACAAGAGTGTTTGTATAAATTGCTGTTTTTCCACATTTTCTGTGGATAAGTTTTCCACACCTTTTCCACAGCCTCTCTAGTACTGAGGAAAAATCCACAGCAGAAATTGTATTGATGAGTTAAGTTTTCCACCAAGCAAGCAGTATTCACAAGTTTTCCACATTTTCTGTGGATAAGTTTTCCACACATTTCCACATTTCCACATAATGAAAGAAGCATGAAGATGAGTTGATAGCTATCAACTCACATTATCGGCGGTTTTCCACATTTTCTGTGGACAAGTTTTCCACATCCTTTTCACATTTCCACATTTTGCGCAGTGAGTTGATAGTTATCAACTCATGTCTGGGTACTTATCCACAAAACGTGTGGATAAGTTTTCCACATTTTCCACAACAGGACATATGCCTATAGGCAATATACACAAAAGCCTTTGTACAAATTGCTAATTATCCACATTTTCTGTGGATAAGTTTTCCACATTTTCCACAAGGAACCTGTCTGTGTTTCACAGCATTGAGAAATATTTGTTCAGAAATCTCCATGAGATTCTGAACAAATTGTCAGAAGATGTGAAGAGCCAGTGACACAGTGGGGAAAAATCCACAGGACCATTCAGGGTACGATAGCAGCTCTCACTTATCCACAATGCTGGTGGATAAGTTTTCCACAGCTTATGAAACTGGTGGATAAGCTTCAAACTTTATCCACAACACCTGTGGATAAGTTATCCACTATTCCGTTTTTTCACACCTGCGATCACAAAGTTATCCACCACCGGAGCCTTATTTATCCACAAACAATCCACCGCCCTTTAGCCCTGTGGAAAACTTATCCACAGGGGGTAAGTCGGCTTGGGAGGCCGGTTTATGCAACTGATGCCCTCAAAAAAATACCCCGATTTTCCGCGTTATCCACATATCCACAGCCCCTACTACTACTGTTTTATATATCTCTTTAAAAATATATAGATTCTATAGTAGTATAGGGGTGTGGATATGTGGATAAGTCCCTAAAAGTTGTTTGGAAAATTTGTTCTTGTCACCTTTTGCTTTCAAGTGAAGGCCGAAAACAGGAAATTTTCCGTTCATTCAAACTGATGAATAGTACCATTGGTGTACCAGGGGCCAAAATTTGCTCATTTGTCCCTGAGAGTGCGACATTCTATATATCGCTCGTTATATGTGTGTGAGACGAGCTGATCAATCCAGCTGACATCGCGAGGGCTTTGTTGAGGACTATGGTATGACACCTATCATTGATACAATCAAGGCTAAAATAGATGTTGCGGAAGAGATCGGGTTGGTAGTAACGCTACAGAAATCAGGGAAATCACTCAAAGGACTGTGTCCCTTCCATAATGAGCGAACACCCTCGTTCTACGTGTTCCCAGAATCTCAGACGTGGCACTGTTTTGGCTGCAACGAAGGTGGCGACATCTTCTCCTTTGTGCAGAAGCAACAAAGTCTTGCATTTCATGATGCGCTACAATATCTGGCAGAGAAAGCCAGTGTCAGCCTGGATGATTATACTACTGGTCGCAATCAGGAAGAGGAGCGTGAAGCTAACGCAGTCAGGGAGCGTTTACGTAAACTCAACGAAGATGCTCTGCTCTGGTTTCATCAGATACTGCTACGTGCAAAAGAGGCTGAGCAAGCTAGAGCCTACGTACAGAGCCGTGGTATCTCGGTCGATTCAGTCATCGCCTTTGCTCTCGGCTACGCACCCAATCAGCGGCAAGGTCTGGCACCTTATCTGCTGAGCCGTGGCTACACTGAGCGCGAACTCATTGTGGGAGGATTGGCGCGAGAACGCGCAAGCGATGGTTCGGAAAAAAATAGTGGGGATGGGGTGTATGATTACTTTAGGAACCGTCTTATCTTTCCTATTCGCGACATGCGTGGTCGTGTAATCGGGTTTGGTGGGCGCGCTCTGGGCGACGGGAAACCCAAATACCTAAATTCGCCACAAACACCCTTGTTTGAAAAAAGTGGTGTCCTCTATGCCATCGATATGGCTAGGGACGCCATCAAAAATCATAATCAAGTTGTTATTGTAGAAGGGTATGTTGACGCCGTTATCGCCCACCAGTATGGCACCAAGCAAACAGTTGCCTGCATTGGCAGTGCCATTACTGAAAAGCACATTCAACAATTGAAGAAGCTAACCAAACAGGTGACACTGGCTCTGGACCCCGATGCCGCAGGTAGCGCTGCCACCGAGCACGGTATCCAGGAAGCGTTAAAGACCTTTGACCGTACACTGGTTCCTGTTCCATTGGTCGCCGATAGTGGGGGGGGACAGCAAAGGCGCAAGGGACAGACGGGGCGGCTCAAGCAAGAGCCGCGTGGTATTGTCCGCCTTGAAGAACGGGTGGATGCCGAGATCAATGTCCTGCAACTGCCACTAGGTGAAGATCCAGACGAAGTAATCAGACGTGATTATGCAGCGTGGCTCTATGCCGTCGCACATCCGTTACCACTCGTTGATTACTACTTCGTGGTGAAGACTGAGGGCCTTGACTTGCGCGAACCAGCTGGTAAGACTGAGGCGGCCAAGCGGTTGCTACCAGTGATTGGAATGATTAGCGACCGCATCAAGCGAGATGCCTATGTACGTAAGCTGGCATACATAATCAGTATCGACGAGCGGAGCCTGTACGAAGAATTACAAAAAGTGCTCAGAGGTCAGAACACAGCCGTTGTAACGGCTGCCTTCTCAGCACCGTTACAGCAGGCACACGCGAGTGGGAAAGCTGGATCAGAGCAAAAGCAACCTGCACAGGTTAGCGAGGATGAAGCACAAACATCTTCTGCTGCTCATGCCGCTCATGCAAATTCTCATGGAAAAAGGCTTGACAGGAGTAGAGAGGATAAGCTACAATGGGAGGACTACCTGATTGGGCTACTCTTGCAAAATCCTGGGTTAAGTCCTTATGTCTGTGGTATAATTAACGTTGGTGACTTCGCTGGGACAGACACGCGAGAGTTGTACCACATTCTCAGTTCTGTGTATGAACAACGTGCTTCTTCCCCCTCACTTCAATCCTTTGAACAAATGGTGCCGTATGCGCTACTGGACGCGGTAGCCAGGGCACGAGGGTGTGTTGAGTCGAGTGCTCCAAAAGACGAAGCAAAGCTAGTAAAAGAGGCGCAGCAGTGTGCCACACGACTCAGACGCATCAGACTGTTACAATTGAATACCGAACTAAATTATCTTATACGTGAGGCAACTGTTGCAGGAGATACTGCAACAGTGCGACAATTGCAATTGCAACTGTCATCTCTTTATCAGCAGTTGCGGACAATTGATTCTGCAACGCACTTACAAGGCTAGTCCTGGTATGTGCGTAAAAACGTCTACCTGATGAGTAGCTACTGACCACGAAGGAATCATTATAAGCAAATCGGATCAGGGATCAGGATCTTTCCTTACTTTATTCGTCTATCATAATACATCCTGTTTTCTGAAGGGGGACGCCAGAATGGTGAATCGGGAACAAGAAGTTATGGATCGAGTACATAGTGCGCATGTTAGTACAGGGCCTTTACGCAATACGTTCGATTTTGAACCGTTTGACGAGTCCTTGTTGAGTGATACTGATAGTGTTTTTAATATAGAGAACGTCGGTCATGCTAGTACATCCAGTGGGAGTCTTGTCACTCCTATTGGGGATGCCGAGGCATTTGACCTGTTTAAGCTCCAGGACGAAGAGACTATGGACGCGCTGGACCCAACCAAGGAGCCGCCAGCCGACTGGGAACCCGGCCCCGAAGAAATCGTTGATATTGATGCCGAAATTCTGGCTGGCCCCAAGTGGGAAGAGTTGCAGGATGGCTTTGGCATCGCCGTGGCTGATCTGGAGAGTAGCTTAGACGACCCGGTTCGCATGTACTTGCGCGAGATCGGACGAGTTCCTCTCCTCACTGCTGAGGAAGAGGTGCGCCTAGCACAGTTAATGGAGCGTGGTAAGGTCGAGCGCTTGCGCGCAGAACGGCTGAGAATTTCGCCCAACCGCCGCTATATCGAGGATGGCGAGGAGGCTCAGCGCAGGTTGACTGAGGCTAACCTGCGTCTGGTGGTGAGTGTGGCAAAGAAATATATCGGGCGTGGTATGAACTTGCTAGACTTGATCCAGGAAGGCAATATTGGTCTTATCCGTGCCGTCGAGAAGTTCGACTACACCAAGGGCTACAAGTTCAGTACCTATGCTACTTGGTGGATTCGTCAGGCTATCACTCGTGCTATCGCTGATCAGGCACGCACTATTCGTATTCCTGTGCACATGGTGGAGACGATTAACCGTCTCATCCGCATCAGTCGCCGTCTGCTTCAGGACCTGGGACGCGAACCCACCTCTGAGGAGATCGCCGCTCAGATGGAGATCACTGCGGAGAAGGTGCGCGAGATCATTAAGGTGAGTCAGGAGCCGGTGAGCCTGGAGACGCCTATCGGTGAGGAAGATGATAGCCACCTGGGCGATTTTATCGAAGACCATACTGCTCTGGCTCCTGCCGATGCTGCCAGTCATCAGTTGCTCAAAGAGCAGGTTGAAGATGTGCTGGATAGCCTGACTGAGCGTGAGCGCAAGGTGCTACAACTTCGCTTTGGCTTGGACGATGGCCGTAGCCGTACGCTGGAAGAAGTTGGTAAAGAATTTCATGTCACTCGCGAGCGTATTCGCCAGATTGAGGCCAAGGCTCTGCGCAAGTTGCGCCACCCCAGCCGTAGCCGCAAGCTGAAAGATTACCTCGACTGATCAGGTCTCAAAAAGTGATAGCTGTGAGTAGGACGGCTTTTTCCCAGCAGCCAGGGCACGCATAAAGGATGCCCCATAGGCATGCGCGCTAAGCGG
>VBJK01000044.1:6116-8257 GCA_005879655.1 Chloroflexota bacterium
CATCGTGTCCATGCGTTCCTCCATAGAGTCCATACGCCCATTCATACGTTCCTCCATAGAGTTCATATGCCCGTCCATGCGTTCCTGCATAGAGTCCATACGCCCGTCCATGCGTTCCTCCAAGGCGGCAAGATCGTCTTTCGTTGCCATGCGTTCGTCCATGGAGTCCATGCGCGCCTCCATCACTGCCATCTGCGTGGTAAGGGTGACAATGTCATCTTTCGTTGCCATTGTTGCCTCGATCCTATCGAAACGAGTGTCTACTTTTTGCTCGAATGCGATCTGATACTCGGCGTGTTGTTTAAAACTGGCGGTCATGTCTTGCGACAATTCTTCGACGCGGGCATAGAGTAACGCCGTCAAGCGCTCTTGGGCGCTGATCCTTGCCTTAAAGCGTAACAATTCAGAACTCACAATCTTCTCCTGTCAATGCTTCCCCTCTGCTGCTTCATCTCTTATGTGCATTCCAGATCAGCACAACCAATATGTGTTTTGCGATCCAGAGGGAACTTCCTGGTTTCAATCAAAAGAGCCTTCATACAGTAGCACGCGGCTCTGCCGATAGTATATCCCATCCTATGACAGTCGTCAATAAATAAAATCTACAATTATATTAATAATAAAACTATCGTTCGTTAGCTGATAGAAGCAAAGAGTCGATAGGGCTTGGGGGTCCAGAGGGCGAAGCCACCCTGGTGAGTTTTGGGTGTCCCCAAATTTTCACATTCCCCAAAACGTTTTGGGCTTCTGCACTAGTGATGAAACAGCCGCACACCGTTATAGGCCATTACCATGCCATACGTATCGCAAGCTTCAATCACATCGGCGTCGCGTAGCGAGCCACCGGGCTGGACAATATACGAAACACCGTATTGCGAGGCGCAGTCGATGGTATCGCGGAAGGGGATAAAGGCATCTGAGCCAAGCGAGACGCCGCGTAGACCGGCTAGCCACTGTTGCTTTTCCTGGGGGGTCAGGCGTTGGGGTACTTCTGTAAATAGTTGTTCCCATTGCTGTTCTTCAGCGGGCGTCAGGTCGTCGCGCAGGAAGAGATCAATGCCGTTAACGCGATCGGGACGTTTCACCTCTTTTTTCCAGGGTAATGCTAAGACGGTTGGATGTTGGCGCAGATACCAGCGTGCTGCTTTGTCGGCGGCAATACGTGTACAGTGGATACGCGATTGTTGGCCCGCTCCAATGCCGATACACTGGCCATCATAAGTGAAGCAGATCGAGTTGGATTGGGTATACTTCAACGTAATGAGGGCTAAGAGCAGATCGCGTTTCGCCTCGTCCGGCAAATAATGGTTTCGGGTCGGGATCTTTGTCAGATCGTCGATGCTGGGCAGATAGTTGTTACGCCTCTGCTCAAATGTGATGCCGAAGACCTCGCGTGTTTCAAGCTCTGCTGGTTCGTAAGCGGGATCAATCTCCAGCACGATGTATTTGCCCTGGTGCTTCTGGCTGAGAATTGCTAGTGCTGCTGGCTCATAGCCGGGGGCAATGATACCATCCGAGAACTCACGACGCAGTAGTTGAGCTGTTGGCACGTCTACCACATCGCTAAGCGCAACCCAATCGCCAAATGAAGCGAGACGGTCAGCCCCTCTGGCGCGTGCATAGGCGGTAGCAAGCGGTGACAGTTCCATGTCCGCAACACCATTAGACGCTTGCAATGTCGCATTGAGAGGGAGGCCAAGAGCAGCTCCTGCCGGACTGACATGTTTAAACGATGCGGCGGCGGGCAGTTGCAGGACCTGTTTCAGTTCGCGTACCAACTGCCAGGAGTTGAGGGCGTCTAGCAGGTTAATGTAGCCTGGGGCACCGTTGAGTACTTTGAAGGGCAGTTCTCCGCCGTCTTTCATGCAGACTCTGGCAGGCTTTTGATGTGGATTGCAACCATAGCGCAGGGCAAATTCGTTATATGACATAATAGTTTCCTTTCAAATATAGCTTTTGTGATCAAACGGAGTTTTTCAGATTTAATTGGGAAGTCGTTTAGACCTTTGCAGTGTCTCTATAAAGCGCAGCCAACCTACACGCTCTGCAATAGCGCGCACCCGTCTGAAGCCCTCACCATAGATCGGATCGCTATTCTGTGCAATATTTTTGGTATGAGCAAGGCTCTCGGCAGTATTTAC
>VBJK01000045.1:0-8033 GCA_005879655.1 Chloroflexota bacterium
GCTGAAGAGTTATATCATGCGGGCAACAGAAGAGATCAAAGATGAAGCTGTTGTTTCGGCTTTCAGCGATAACGCGGGCATTATACGCTTCACCGCAACTCACGATCTTGCGTTCAAGGTGGAAACGCATAACCATCCTTCAGCCATTGAGCCGTTCGGTGGGGCCAATACTGGCATAGGTGGTGTTATTCGCGATGTGATGGCTGTCTCAGCAGAGCCAATAGCCTGCACCGATGTGCTGTGTTTCGGGCCACTCGACACGCCGTCCTCAAGCCTACCAGAGGGCATACTCACCCCACGCCGGATCGCCAGTGGCGTGATTAATGGCGTGCGCGATTACGGGAACAAGATGGGCATTCCGACCGTCAACGGGGCCGTTCTCTACCATGCTGGTTATATTTATAATCCGCTGGTCTTCTGTGGCTGTCTGGGCCTACTACCCCACGGGAGCCATCCCCAACAGGTGCAAGCTGGCGATTTAATTGTTGTGCTCGGCGGACGAACCGGACGCGATGGTATCCATGGAGCGACGTTCTCTTCAGGCGAGATGAGTAGTGAGATCAATGCACAAGCCGGTAGCGCGGTCCAGATTGGCGCGCCCATCACGGAGAAGAAAGTGGCCGAGGTCATTGTGCAGGCGCGAGACCGTCAGCTCTACCATGCAATTACTGACTGTGGTGCGGGCGGTTTCTCTTCAGCGATTGGCGAGATGGGAGCGAATACGGGTGCGTCGGTCGAGCTGGGGCAGGCCCCTCTGAAGTATCAGGGCCTAGCTCCCTGGGAGATCTGGCTCTCTGAAGCGCAGGAACGCATGGTGCTGGCGGTACCTTCCACCCACCTAGAGGAATTGCTGGATATCTGCGCAATTGAGGAGGTCGAAGCGAGTATCGTCGGTTCCTTTACCAATGATCATCGTCTGAAAGTGACCTACCACGGCCAGGTTGTGGCAGATATGGATATGGAGTTTTTGCACCATGGCATGCCCCGCAAGATACTCAAAGGGGTGTGGCAACGTCCTCAAGGATCTGAGCAGAGAGTCGCAGCAGCACAGCCAACGGGCAAGCACTTCTCACAAGCCATCTCTCATACCTTTGCACCAACGCTGCTAGCACTCCTGCGCCACCCCACAATTGGCTCAAAAGAAGAGGTCGTGCGGCGCTACGATCATGAGGTGCAGGGTGCCACTGTAGTCAAGCCGTTGGTAGGACGTTCCGGTAATGGGCCAAGCGATGCTGCCGTGTTACAGCCAATTATTGATACACCAACACGCGAGGGGATTGTGCTCTCCAATGGCATCAATCCGTTATATGGCAAGTTCGATCCCTATCACATGGCTATCAATGCTGTAGACGAAGCACTACGCAACCTGACCGCTGTGGGAGGTGATGTGGGACGCGTGGCGATACTGGACAATTTCTGTTGGGGCAATCCGACCGATCCGCAACAGATGGGGGCATTAGTACGTGCTGTTAAAGGATGCTATGATGCGGCCATTGGTTTCCATGTGCCTTTTATCTCTGGTAAAGATAGTCTCAATAATGAATATCGATCGCCAGAACGCCGCTTGCCAGTGATCGCTACCCTGCTTATCTCAGCGGTGGGTGTGATTGAAGACGCGTCAAAGACGATCGATATGGCGCTCAAGACACAAGGTAATCTGCTCTATCAGATTGGCATGACGCGTAATGAGCTGGCAGGTTCGCACTATACAGAGGTAGTTGACCAGCGCTCATTTGAGCAGTTGATCCCGCACACTGCACTGCCCAAGGTCGATATAAGTCATGCCTATGCGACGATGAAGGCATTGGGCGAGGCCATCCGCAAGGGGCTAGTACATGCCTGTCACGACCTATCCGAGGGCGGTCTAGCCGTGGCTGTCGCCGAAATGTCGCTGGCCGGTCTGCTAGGTGTAACGCTGAATGTGAGGCACATCGGACGTAGCAAGGAGATTGCGCCAAGCCTGCAAGCCGCACAGGAACAAGTGGAGAAATTTGAGCGTCCGCTGGCCGTTCATTTACGTGAGGTGCATCCCGACGCATTGAATATTGTACGGCTGTTCAGTGAGTCGCCATCCCGCTTTATTGTAGAGATTGCACCAGAACAATTAGGTGCATTTGAGCTACATATGCGCACCCATGGCATAGAAGACTTCACGTATATTGGCACGGTCAACAACTCCTCGCGCTTTATTGTGCAGGATGGTGATGAGGAACTCATCAACTTGAGTATCAGCGAACTACAGGAGGCCTGGAAGGGGAGACCGGCATGATTAAGGCTCTTATCTTACGTGCACCAGGGATTAACCGAGATCGTGATGCCGCCTATGCGTGTCGTCTGGCTGGCTTCACTGCGGAGCTTGTGCATATTAACCAGCTCATTAAGTCACCATCAGCTTTGTTGGATTATCATTTTCTGCTGATCCCCGGTGGCTTCTCCTACGGTGACGATCTAGGTGCAGGTAATCTGCTGGCAAAAAATCTGACCATTCACTTGGGCACACAACTGCGCCAGTTTGTCGAGCTAGGCCGTCCTGTGCTCGGTATTTGTAATGGCTTTCAAGTACTGGTGCGTTCAGGGCTGCTACCAGGTACCATCATTGATCATCAGGTACAGGAGACCATGCCGCGCGCAACGCTGACCGATAATGCATCAGCCCAGTTTGAGTGCCGCTGGATTACGATGGCCGTGCAAGCCAGCACGAGCATTTTCACACAAGGGATTGAACATGCCATCGAAGCCCCTGTCGCGCATGGCGAGGGACAATTTGTCTTCTCCGGTGATATTGCATTCTTACAGGCAAATGGGCAGATCCCACTCGTTTATGCCCGCACCATGCACGGGACAGCGATAACAGTAGAGCAGCTCTCATATCCTGAGAATCCCAATGGCTCGCTCGGCAACATCGCGGCTGTGTGCAATGCACGGGGCAATGTGATGGGATTGATGCCACACCCTGAAGATTATGTACACGCTCTGCAACATCCACTACGCCACGCAATGGCAAATGGGCAGGGGAACGGTTTACTGCTCTTCAAAAATGCCTACCAGTACGCCTGTACATTGGAGAGCAACACTACTCCCATTGAGGTGACAAGCGCATCTGCCAAACGGCCACAGCTGGCCTCTACGATGGCAGCAGATGCACAAGGAGCACTGTCATATGCTCAAAGCGGGGTAGATATCGCGGCAGCCGAGCGAGCGAAACGTGTGATGACTGAAGCGGTGCGTAAGACACAGGGACCGGAAGTGCTGGCAGGTATGGGAGCCTTTGCCGGTGTATTTGATGCCGAGCGCTTACAGAAGATGCGCCAACCCGCACTGGTAGCCTCGACGGACGGCGTAGGCACAAAGACGCTAATTGCTGCACAGGCCAAGCGCTTCGACAGCATTGGCTATGATCTCGTCAATCATTCCGTGAACGATCTGCTGACACAGGGAGCTAGCCCGCTCTTCTTTATGGACTATATTGCGATGGGCAAACTAGACGCAGTTGATGCGGCAGCGATTGTACAGGGTATTGCTAACGCCTGTCAGGAGGTAGGTTGCACCTTGCTGGGTGGCGAAACGGCAGAGATGCCGGATGTGTATCTACCAGGAGCCTTCGATCTAGCTGGAACCATTGTTGGCGTTGTGGAAAAAGAGGAGGCAATTAATGGCTCGACGATCCGTGCTGGCGATGTCGTGCTGGGCCTACTCTCCAACGGCCTGCATACCAATGGCTATTCGCTGGCACGACGCGTCTTTGCCTCCTACGCACTGGATACCGTTTTTCCTGAATTGGGTGAGCCGCTGGTTGATGCCTTATTGCGTCCACATCGTTGCTACTTGCGTGACATAACCTTATTACGTGGGTACCTGTCCGACCGTGGACGCTTTATTAAAGGGATAGCACATATTACCGGCGGCAGCTTTGCAGGCAACATCTCGCGTATCCTGCCCAGAGGAATGCAAGCTGTGATCACTACGAGTGCCTGGCAGGTCCCACCACTCTTCCAATTGCTCGCCAAACTCAGTAAAGCATCCAGAGAAGATCTCTACGCGACCTTCAATATGGGTATTGGCATGGTGCTGGTGCTCTCACCGAAGAGCGCGCTAGAAGCTCGCTGTGTGCTACCCGAACTCGTCACCGTTGGCCATATTGCAGAAGGTGAAGGCATCATACTCGTAAAATAAGCTCGTAGACGCGCAATTTATTGCGCTAGCCATAAGCGAAAGATCACATCGTAAACGCGCAATTTATTGCGCAACAAAAGGCCCTATATGAGAGACAATCCCAGCTTCGGCCCATTGCTGGCCGAAGGAAAAACCAAACAGCTCTACGCTGATCCAATTGATGCCAATCTGGCCTATCTGCTTAGCAAAGACGAGATTACAGCGGGAGACGGAGCCAGGCGCAATGCGCTCGTTGGAAAAGCGCGCTGGAGTACCATCACCACCGCCAATATCTTTCGACTCCTGAACGCAGAAAACATTGCCACACATTTCGTTGAACAGGTCAATGATACGACATTACTGGTACGCCGCTGTACGATGTTACCCATCGAGCATGTGCAACGACGTATTGCCACTGGCTCTTATCTTAAGCGACACCCTCAGATAAGCGAAGGCACGCGCTTTGAGCCTGTGCTGATCGAAACCTTCCTGAAGGATGATGCTCGACACGATCCACAGGTGTGGCCGCAAGAGCTAGAGCAAATGGGCATTGCAACGGCAGACCAGCTGGCTTGGATGGCAACACAGGGACAACGTGTCTTTGAAATTCTGGAGGCGGCATGGTCTAGTATAGATGTGACACTTGTTGACCTAAAAATTGAATTTGGATGCGATCGCCAGGGGAACCTGCTTGTTGCCGATGTCATCGACAACGATAGCTGGCGACTCTGGCCCGCCGGTGACAAAAATCGTATGCTAGACAAACAAGTATATCGCAATCTGACGGATGTCACCCCTGAAGATTTGCGCAGTATTGCTGATCGCTACACCTTAGTAGCTGATCTAACAGCTAAATTAGTAGATAAACAGCTTAGACAGAATATTTCGTAGGGTCCCGATGGAACAATGCAGCCCAAATAAGTCACCCCTAAGCATTAAGTTAAGCGGGGATCCAGGGGGCTTCGCCCCCCTGGCGGGGTGTGGGGTGTCCCCAAATACCCCTTTTCTTCCCTGCTGCCGCCGGAGGTGGCAAGAACAAGGGAGTGCAGAGGGAAACCTCTGCTTAACTTAATGCCTATGGGCAATCCGTTGTGGTTGCCCTGAGCGACCAGAGAGGAACGAGAAATGGAGCGACTGCGCGATGCATGCGGAGTAGTTGGTATCTATGCACAACAAGGTGACAATAGCATCGATGTGCGCAGTTATATTACACTGGCACTCACCGCCTTGCAACATAGAGGACAGGAAAGCGCAGGGATGGCGGTCTATGACAAAGATGGGGAGATTGTCCATCGTGTCGGTATGGGTAAAGTACGTGAAGTGTTTCAAGATTCGGGCAAGAGCCTGCCATTGACGCACTGTGGCATCGGTCATGTGCGCTACTCAACGACCGGTTCGAGCTGTGTTGAAAATGCAGGTCCCTTCGTCGTTGGTGCACGAGCTGGTCAGTACGATTCTATCGCGCTAGCCCATAATGGAGATCTCATCAACGGCGCTGCGCTACGTACTCATTTAAGCGAAGTAGAGCTAAGCTCTACCACCGATAGTGAAATTCTTGCATTACTGCTCCTTCATACAGATGGTCAAACCCTCAGAGAGCGTATCATTGCCACCTTTCCCTTGTTACGTGGATCGTACAGCTTGGTCATTCTCGCGGGAGGAAAGCTGTATGCGCTACGTGATCCGTGGGGCATGAGACCTCTCTGTATTGGACGTATCAGCAATAATTGGATTGCCAGAAGTAGCCCCAGGGGAATTGATTACCATCGACGAGGACGGTATACACGCCGAGCTGTTGGTCAAGATGCCGCGCCAATCCCTGTGTGTTTTTGAATACATTTACTTCTCAGACGCCACATCGCAACTTAATGGCCGTTACACCTACCTGGTACGCGAAGCACTAGGACGCGAGCTGGCAAGGGAGTATCCAGTCGAGGCCGATCTCGTTGTCCCGGTCCCCGATTCCTCTATTCCAGCTGCACTTGGCTATGCCACGCAAGCCGGTATTCCCTACGGGCAAGCAATCATTAAGAATCGCTACAGTGATCGCACCTTCATCAAGCCAGATCAGCACCTGCGCGAAAAAGAAGTAGACCTCAAATTTAATATGGTCAAACCCAAGATCGACGGTGCGAGATTGATCATAGTTGATGATTCAATCGTACGCGGCAACACCATGAAGCGGCTGGTTTCAGCGTTACGCCACTATGGGGCGAAAGAGATTCACCTGCGTTCCAGTTCACCACCACTACGCCACCCATGTTACTTCGGCATTGATATTCCGCGCGACAAAGAGTTAATCGCCTCTGGTCGCAGCATCGAGGAAGTGCGCCAATACATCGGCGTAGACAGCCTTGGCTATTTGAGTCTTGCGGGGCTGGGACGCGCCATCAATCACGCCCGCCAGGAGCAACTGCCAGAGGAGTTCGACGACCAAACGGCCATTGAACGCTTCTCGCCGCCACCACACACGGAGCCAGAACGCTCAATGTCTTACCCCGCGATGTCGTTATGCGTGGACAACAATAAAAGAGCAAACCATGTAGTAGGAGTAAAAAAGTGCGTGTACTAGTTATTGGTTCAGGAGCACGCGAGCACGCGATTATTTGGAAGCTAGCCCAGAGCCAACGGGTCTCACAGCTCTACGCAGTTCCGGGCAATCCCGGCATGCTCGCTCATGCACAATGCGTTCCCATAGGCGTCAAGCAACTGCACGAGATAGCCGATTTCGTCGAGGCCAATCATATTGATCTCACCATCGTCGGACCAGAAGTTCCGCTGATCAATGGCATCGTCGATCTCTTCCAACAACGTGGCTTGCGCATCTTTGGTCCAGACGCCGCAGGAGCAGCACTGGAGGGCAGCAAAGCCTTCACCAAAGAAGTATTATCTTCCGCCGGAATCCCAACCGCCCGTCATCAGACATTCACCGACTATGCAACTGCACGTGCCTACCTGGACGAACATGGGGCACCCGTCGTGGTCAAAGCCGATGGCGAGGCAGCGGGCAAAGGGGCCATTGTTGCACTGGATATGGCAACGGCACAAGATGCCCTCAAGCAGATGATGATTAACCGCGTCTTTGGGGCATCCGGTGCTATCGTGGTGATCGAAGACTACTTGCAAGGCGACGAGATCGGCGCGACCGCTATTTGTAACGGAACCGACTACCTGCCGCTCACCCTGACGCAGGACCATAAGCGAGCACTCGATAACGATCAGGGCCTCAACACAGGTGGTATGGGGGTCTTTACACCACTGAACTTCGTCAGCCCGCAACAAGAGCAGCACATCCACGACCTGATTCTTGCACCAACCTTGCGAGCACTCAAAGAGCGTGGCATCTCCTTCAAGGGCGTACTCTACTCCAACATCATGCTGACTGCACGAGGTCCGATGGTGCTGGAACATAATGCCCGCTTCGGCGACCCGGAAGCTCAAGCGTTTATGCTGCTCATGCGCGCCGACTTGCTCGATGTCCTGGCCTATGCAGAGGGAGAGCAAAAAGTCACGCCAGAGACGCTCTGGCATCCCGGCTATGCGATCAGCCTTTCAATTGCATCGGGTGGCTATCCCGGCAAGTATCGCACTGGCATTCCTATTAGCGGCGTGGATGAGGCCAACCGTGTGGAAGGTGTCCGCGTCTTCCACGCCGGTACAGCGCTACAAGATGGCAAATTAGTCACGGCGGGCGGTCGTGTGCTCAGCGTCGTTGCACGCGGTGCAACTTTACAGGATGCGGTTGCCCGCGTGTATGGGGCGGCAAAACTGATCTCATTTGAGGGAATGCACTATCGGCACGATATTGCGCGCCGTGGGTTGTAGGTATCAACTAATCCATACGGACAACCTTGTGAATGTAATCACTAATAGCGTCTCTT
>VBJK01000045.1:8140-18523 GCA_005879655.1 Chloroflexota bacterium
AGCCACGCCGCTTCATAGCATCCACCGCATACTGCCGACAGTAATTCAAATAGTCAGACTTGGTAAATTTTGTCCAAGCTCTCGAAGCTTGATAAAAATTTTTGATAAGACATTAATATCATTTAGTATGTTTTTATAACCGTTTTTCATAAACTTTGTGATATTTCATGTAAAGCCGTTTTTTCATTGACATTATCTTCCTTATTATCTATATTAAAGTAAGGCTTAGAGTAAGTTAATATATTAAATGCCTTTTAATATTCTTGTATACTGTTCTGCCATAAACAGGCTAATCAATAAGATCAGAAAAATCGGTCTTTCGATTTTTCTTCAGGATATTCTAAGATGGATGATCAATCTCCTAGTTTCAATAGACGCCGCTTCCTCGTGAAGGGTGCCACTGGTCTGGCTTCAGCTTCAGCTACTACTATAGCCCTTAAGACGCTGGCCTTGAAACCCGACCGTGTTGCGTTCGCACAACACAGGGCAAATTTGCCTGAGATTCAGTTTGCTATTAGCAACTTCATTGCCCCAGCACACACCTTCAACGATGGAGGCGGTGATGTGGTCTTACAATTCGGTCCCGTCTTCACATGCTTCCAGACCATGCAGTTGACGCGCCTGCCTGGTATGACAGATTTTCAGACCTGGCATGACGCACTGGAGAGTATTGAAGCGGCCTACCCCTTTAGTCCAAGTGGCGTCTTCACTTTTGTCTCCTACGGCCTGCCCTACTTCAACCGATTACCAAAGAGACTAGTCCAAGCCTATATGCCGAGCCTGCGTAAAGACCCCTCTCGTTTTGCACTAGAAGAATCAATATCCTACCCGACCGACTACCCCCAGCAGAAGAAGAAGACCTTCAACGTACCAGTGGTCATCGAAAAGAATGATGTCCTGCTCACGTTGCGCAGCGATTCGCTAGAAAATATCCATGACATCCTCAAATGGTTGCAAGGCAGCAACTCGCTCAGGGGCAAGGCGTTACGCTCGCCGCACTTCAAGGGCTTATTCACCTTCACATCTTCGCGCATCATGTTCCAGCAGATCGGACTACCGCGTAAGGTGGCGCATCAGTTTCATCTCCCCTATGCCAGCAGAGTTAACCCCAAATCCCCCATGTGGATGGGCTTTGCCGATCAGCAGACCTCCGCTAGCGGCCCAGCGGAAATTGTCACCTTCCAAGGGAATAGCTCGGCACGGTTTGCCTCACTGCCTGATGATTACTTCAAAAATGGCGCGATTCAGCATCTTTCGCATGTCATTCAGGACATGTCACAGTTCTATGGGAAAGACGAGCCTTACACTGAGCGTGTGCAGTACATGTTCCGTTCAGATCCTATCCCTTCGTTGGGCAACCCAAAAGACCAGTTCGCTAACGGTGGGGGGCCATGCTTCTTCGCCAATGATGCCTCAATCTTCTTGCAGTACCGAGAGCAAGGAGTGACGGAGGCCAGTCAGACAGGACGCGATATTGGCAAGCTTGGCGATGGTGTAAACAAAGTGAATGATCCACAGCCCGCAACCAGCCCTAACGCTGGCGATGTTGGCAAAGTACGCCCGCGTATGGGACATCTCCCCGCGTTGCAACAATCGTCGCGCGCCCCTGACGGCACACCTATCCATATTCGTATGGATGGGCCAGGCTTCGACGATATGGATGTGCCCGATGGCTCTATACAAGCCAAGCTTCAGTTTACCATCTTTGTCCCTACAGCGGATTTTTTCACCACCATGCGTATCAACCAGGCTGCGCTGAAATATCAGCAGCGAGAAAATGCCAATGGTAAGTCTACAAGTCTTGGCGTTGAAGCCGATGCTAACGGGATTGAGCGTTTCTTGTCTGCCACGCGGCGTCAAAATTTCCTGGTACCTCCACGCAGTCACCGCGTCTTCCCGCTGAGAGAGTTACTGGATTAAGCACAGCATTTGCAACTCAGATGATCAGAACTTGCTAATATTGTAGACGAAGATACGACCACGATCAACGGAAAAACACCTTTGAAATGAGAACTGGCTATTAGTCTAATTAAGGCCAGTTCTTCTTGTATCTCGTCAAATGATATTTGAAACTCACCCTCATCCCAAAACATCCTTACACGCCTCCACTAGCCATCCCTTTGCCGCCCTAACTTCATCAATACTCAGATTATGCCCCCCATTGTGCCAATAGGTCGAGACGGTCGCGCCTGCTTGCTGTAGCAATCGTTCCAAGCATTCGGTTTCGCTTGCCAGCACGATGGGATCGGCCCGCCCAGCTGCAATGAAAATGGGCTTACTACCAAGATCGGGCAAGTGCTCAGGCACAAAGGGCACCATTGGATGCAACAACAGTGCAGCTGCCAGTGTCGCTGGTCGCAGCAAGAGTGTGCTGGCAGCAATATTTGCACCATTGGAGTAGCCAACGGCGATCACCCGTGTAGGATCGAAGTGATACACATCGCTGGCTACTGCAACGAAATCCGCCAGCGCATGCGTACGCAACTTCAGATCGTCCAGATCAAAAATGCCCTCAGCAAGCCGACGAAAGAAGCGCGGCATCCCGTTCTCTAAGACCTGGCCACGCGGACTGAGTAGAGCCGCCGCCGGATCAAGCATACGCCCCAGATCGAGCAGATCATGCTCGTTACCACCTGTGCCATGCAATAACAGCAATGTTGGAGCCTGTTGAGCTGACGGAGTAGGCACAAAACGATGTATAAAGCCAGCAAGGCTCTGTCCCGCAGTGGTCATTCTACGTTCTCCTAATCAATACGGCAGATGTACAGCAGGCAAACTCTTTTCTAACACTGCTCGCTGCGACTCCAACCAGGGCGGTAACTTCAGTTGAGTGCCTAATGCCTCTTGCGCCTCGTCAACAGTAAAGCCTGGGGTATCGGTGGCAATCTCGAAGAGCACACCACTCGGCTCGCGGAAGTAGATGGAATGGAAGTAAGAGCGATCCATTACTGGCGTCACGTTCAGGCCATGTTCGACCAGCTTCTTACGCCACAGCAGTTGTTGCTCATCGTCGGCAGTGCGCCACGCAACATGGTGTACCGTGCCAATTGACTCTACGCCGCGTCGCTCCCCCGGCAGATTGAGCAGATCCACCAGTGTGCCACCGTTGCCATCACGATCAACACTGAAGCGTGTACGATTCCCCACGCTCGCCATACGTTCAAAGCCGAGCAGGCTGGTGAGTAGCGTTGCCGTTACGTCATAACGTGTAATCGAGAGCGTCACATTGTAAAAACCACGAATGGCGTGCTCCGCTGGAATGGATCCCTCGCGCCATCCCGCTCGCTGTTCCGCGCCAGCATGATCGACCAACTCCCGACCTAAGCCCTCGTGATCAGTGAACGCAAGTACTTGCTCGTCAAAGCGCTGTACCGGCTCCTCAAACTGCACTCCATAGTGCATGAGTCGTGCGCGCCAGTAATCTAAAGCAGCAATAGGAATAGAGAACGAAGTGGTCGTGACCTGTCCCGTACCACGTCTCCCCATGGGATAACCCGGCCAGGAGAAGAAGGTGAGTGCCGTACCCGGATGACCCAATGCGTCACCATAGTAGAGATGATACGTATCAGGCACATCGAAATTTACCGTCCTCTTCACGAAACGCAATCCCAAAATGCCAGCATAAAAATCAATATTGCGTTGAGGATCATCTGTGATCGCAGTCACATGATGGATGCCAAGCACATGCTGTTCCATATAGCCCTCGTAATGATACGCTATTCGACAATGAATATATCGCAGGTAGCACATTTGTTACAATAAAATAGTAACTTTTATTTTACTAGATACATCATGTCACGCTCAAAAGACGGCTGTCAAGCAGGGCCAAGGCACCCATAAAGGATGCCCATAGGCATGCGCGTTATGCAGAGGGAAGCCCTCTGCACTCCCTTTCTCCTGCCGCCTCCGGCGGCAAAAGAGAAGAAAGGAAGTATTTGGGGACGCGCATGCCTATGGGTGCCCTGGACTATGGTAAAATAAGCCCAAGATGGAACTATGGAACGGCTTTGATCATCAACTTCAACAAGCAAATGAGCAGACACGGTTCGGGCGTGCGCAACGTAAGCGACATATGACCGAGCACGCAATGCTCTCCTCATTACGCGAATGGCTATTGAGCGATTATGTCGCTGCATACTGCCATTCGCTCGGTGCAACACGTATTTATCGCCGCTGCTACTGGGTCGATGGACTGGGAATCGATGCTAAAGCTAACGCGCTACCTGCTGCGCTAGCCGAAGCAGCTGAAAATAACGCGACGACATCACCAGCCAGACGACGCAAGAAAAACGTACAACCAACCTTTGTGCCACCTGCACTACAGCCCATCGTCACACTCGCTCAAGCAGTCAAACAGTCCATCGCGCTCTACGGCCTCATACTGGAAGCTGGCAGTAGCAAGCGCAAAGAACTACGCGAGAGGATCACCACACCCAAAGAAATAGCGATGCCAAAAGAAGGGGGCATCGTGCAGGCGAGCTGGCTAGAGGCCGCTCCCACACTTTTGAAAGAGATAGAGCAAGCCCCGGCCATCTTCCTGCTTGCACCATTTGGGCCAACACTCTTTACACATGATGACTTGGCCCAGCTCTACCAACGCACAGTGCCAACAGAGCTATGTCTGTTCATTCCCCACAAGCAAATTACAGCACGTCTACAGGCAGCACAACGCATCCCAGCACAAGCCACAGCTCTCACTACCCTATTGCGTAGCGACCGCTGGAAAACCCTACTACAACAAGAAGAGAGCATGGAGCAAGCCATCGCTGGTGTACTTGAGCTACTGATCGCCTCCATGAAACGCCATTTCGTCCTCCCTATTCACCGCATCGCACTACCCATGCAGACCGGACCAGCTCAAGTAGCCGAGGGACCATACACACTGATCTTCGCAACACGTCGGCAGGATAGCCTGCTCAACATGAATGACGCCCTCTGCTGTCACCGGCAGCGTCTCAATACAGAGAGCCACCACGGCATCCTGGGTGAAGAATGGTTTCTTACACAACAACACGAACGACAAGCGGAAGCCCTACAGGAACTCTACCAGACCATCCTACAAACCGGAAAGACACAACGTATACGTCGCTGGCCCGACTTGCGGCAACAGGTGCTGCTCGCCAACTTTGGACAATTTATAACGAAGGATTACGATATACTGATGCAACAGTTATTAGTCAATGGAGAGGTACGTTGTGAATGGCGGCGTCCTGTCCGCGAGCCACAAAATCAGGTGACAGGTGAAGACTCTGTACAGCGCGTGCCTGGAAATGATGACTTGCTCGTATGGATGTAGCTACAACGCATGCGCCCATATCCCACAGCTTCTCCACTGCTGGCAAGGCGCAAAAGAGGTGCCGCTGCTGACAAGACGAAAAAGAGGCGTCGCCAGGGGGAAACACCAGGCATGGGGAAACCCAGTGTTTTAGCAACACCTCTTACTTATAGTGTACGTTAATCTTGAGTGTTTAGTGGCATTGGATTCAATATTGAGGCTCTTTTCCGTTGGACCGATGCTGATGAGTACGATTCTGAAGCTGCTTGAGTCTCCTTGTCATTCTAGCATCCTGTTTCTAGTGGCATGACTTTATAAGAAAATATACAACTTTTAAGAAAAGCTATACATTATGAACGATGTTTTGTTTCTGCGGGGCTTGCTGATTGGCTGCTCCATTGCTGCCGTCGTCGGACCTATCGGGCTGCTCTGCATGCAACGTACATTCTATAAAGGCTACTTGTACGGCCTATTTTTACAAACCAGCCGCGCGCATAAAGATCGTAGTTGCGCAATTTATTGCGCCAGGGCCACAATAAATAAAAGAAAACAGGCGCAATAAATTGCGCAACTACGATCTTTGGATGCATAGCAGGCTTACAAAAAATTGACATGTACCCTGGGGTGATGCAATGACATGTGTATTGCATGATATGGATAGACTAATGCCATCAAATGACCACACGCTGTTGCATTGCTAGATTAATACGCACGCTTTCAACTGACATTTCAATCATGAGTCTCGTCTCCTTAAGTGTAGTCTATTGCGCTGCTAAATGATAAATGCTCTCAAATTTGTTCGTCAGGTAACGCACGAAGTATTGCGGGTCTGCTGCCTCACCTGTCATACGCTTGAGTAAGTCTTGCGAGCGATAAATGCCACCAAAGGCGTACATATGCTCACACAACCATTGCAGGACGAAATTGGTATCGCCAGCCGCCAAGCGCTCGTCGAAATCGGGGAAGGTCTTGTACAGCGTGTGGAGGATCTGCGCGCCATAGAGGTTGCCGAGCGTGTATGTGGGGAAGTAGCCGAAGTAGGCAAAGGGCCAATGGATATCTTGCAAGACACCCTCTGCGTCATTCGCTGGCTCAATACCCAGGTATTCACGATATTTAGCGTTCCACAGATCTGGCAAGGCTTCAACCGAGATTTCGCCGTTGATGAGCGCCTTCTCCAGTTCAAAGCGGAGAATGATGTGCAGGTTGTAGGTGACTTCATCGGCCTCGGTACGAATGAGACCCGGCTCGACTTTATTGAGTGCACGTACAAAATCGATGACATCTACGTTCTTGAACTGCTCAGGGAAGCTCTGTTGGATAATTGCAAACTTCCCCCCCTGCCAGAAAGGCAGCGAGCGGCCTAATGCATTCTCCCACAGCCGCGACTGCGATTCATGGGCACCTAGCGAGGCACCACCAATAACAGGAATGCTCACCATGTTACCAACAACCGGAGTGCGCATAATATTGTAGGCATTCCCCTGCTCGTAGAGCGCGTGACCACCTTCATGCAATGCGGTCATCAACGCTTGCACAAGACAGCGTTCATTATAACGCAGCGTCAGGCGTACATCGACTGGCGAGCCAAAACTGCACGTCATGGGATGAGCAGAGCGTGCCACCTGACCACGCTGAAAATCATAACCAATGGTGCTCAGTAGCCTTTCACTGAGTGTCTTCTGCTGCTCCAGCGGAAATGTACCATATAAACAAGATGTGTCGATAGTATTACCACTGGCCTGAATACGTTTGAGCATCGTAATACTAATGTCACGGATAGGAGTAAAGAGTTCTGCAACGCGTTTAGCCGTCATTTCCGGTTCAAATGCATCAAGCAATGCGTCATAACGCGTCTCGCTATAGCCAATGCGATCAGCGATTTCGCGCTGCAATACGACCGTTCGCTCTAACCAGGGAGCAAAACTGGCGAAATCGCTGTGCCGACGTGCCCTGATCCAGACATCTACACTAGCAACTCGTACAGACTCTACTTCCTCAACCAGCTCTGCTGGCAACTTTGTCTCCCAGTGGTAAGCTCGTTGCATCTGGCGTACCAGCCCACGATCGGCATCGGTAAATGGTGCCTGCGCTACTATGCTACTCAGTTCATAGAGCAATTCCCCGATGCGTGGCGCGCTTGCTTGTTCATGGATGACGCTACGTATGGACGCCATCTGGTACATACGCGCTTCACTCGCCCCACTGGGCATGGCCGTTTGCTGGTCCCAACTGGCAAGAGAGGCGATCAGACTAAGATCCATAATCCTGCGTGTGCGCTGTAATAATTCACCAATACGTGGATCACTCTCAGTAAAGGCGATAGCTCCCCTGGCATCAGGTTCTGTTCTCTTCACGCACTCTCTCGCATTTCACCGTATGTTCTGTTAGAAAACGCTAAACAAGATCTCTTACAAATTATCAATTACGACGGGTTCGATGCAATCAGCTAACTCAAAGCCAAAATTTTTTGCGTAAAAGTATAGTTCGCCTTCAAGAGCGCGCTTGATATTCTGTGCACGTCGGAAGCCATGTTGCTCTCCCTCAAAGGGCAGATATGCAACGGGCAACTTCTTCGCACGCAGGGCCTCTACCAGTACTTCTGCCTGGCTGGGCGGCACAATCTTGTCCTCCAGCCCCTGGAAGAAGATGATCGGGCATGAGATGCGATCCACAAAGTTGATCGGCGAACGCTGACTATAGAGATCGGCTCGCTCTGGATAGGGGCCAACAAGGCTATAGAGGTAGCGTGCCTCGAATTTATGCGTATCGTGGACAAAGGTCGTCAGGTCACTGACGCCAAAATGGCTGGCACCTACTTTAAATGTATCACGGAATGTCAATGCACACAGCGTTGTATAGCCGCCCGCACTACCACCGGTGATCGCCAGCCGTTTGCTATCAACCAGACCACGCTCTACTAAGTATTTCGCACCCTTTACGCAGTCGTCAACGTCAACGATGCCCCATTGGCCATTGAGCCGTTCACGATATGCACGTCCATAACCGGTACTGCCACCATAGTTCACGTCGAGTACGGCAAATCCTCTACTTGTCCAGTACTGAATGCCTAAATTGAGCGCACTAGAAGCGGCTGACGTTGGCCCACCATGGCTCCTCACAATCAGCGGCGGCAACTCCCCCTCCGGCACATGATAATCAGGATTACGCGGCGCGTAGAACAGGCCATACGCCATTAACCCTCGTTCAGTGGGAAACTCTATCTCCTTCGGTACAGAGAGATAGGCTGGATCAATGGTGGCTGTACTGGTTTTGCGCAACACGCGTGTCGTATACGTGGCGAGATCAAGCTGTACTATTGAGGGGGCTTGCGTTGCTGAAGCGCCAATAAAGACGGCACGTGTAGCATCAACACACAGATTACGCATAACGGTATAAGGCATGTCCAGCGGTGTCAATGTACCAGTCGCGGTATGCAGACGCGCAAGATGACCTCCATTTTGCGCATACCAGCAGATGATACTCTGCTCAGCGGCAAAACCATAGGTAGCTGTGGCAAATTGCCACTGTGGTACTCCAAACTCCGCTTTTTTTGGATATAACGGCTCTACCTGCTCATCGCCCCAGCGATACAGGTTCCACCAGCCGGTACGATCTGAAATAAAATGTAGTACACCAGCCGGAGACCATGTGGGTTGAAAGATGGACTCGTTTGGCCCGCCTGCGACATACTCAGCTCGTCCGATAAAGCCGTTCTCATCCAGTTCGCCTACCCATAATTCGGTACCATCCCACGGCATATTTGGGTGATTCCAGGTCAGCCATGCCAGGTGCGTACCGTCAGGACTCAGGCGCGCCGAGGAGTAAAAGTCGTTGCCAGCGACCAAGGTATGTATGCCACCATTATTATCGAGTGGAATACTGACCAGCGTATTGATCGCCTCGCGTTCCAGACCGCTGTGATCTTCGCAAACACAGATCAGACGCTGCCGCTGCTTGTCTACTACAAGGTCCGCATAACGTTTATTATCTGCCGACGTAATAGGCTCTGGTGCCGCTCCTGGTGCCTGGCGGTAGAGCCGTTGATCGGTAAAGTTTGTAAAGTAAACTGCGCCATTGTGGACGGTAAAATCGCCACCGCCATATTCATGGACACGGGTGCGTGCATTAAAACCCTGCGGCGTGATATCGGCCACAACACCTTCAGCAGTATGTCGTACAATTACACTGCGTCCGCCTTCGGTAGGACGCATCTCAATCCAATAAGTGTCTGCTCCGTCGAGCACAATCATTCCCAGTCCCATCGTTTCCGTGACAATTAGGTCGGCGGAAATCGGCGATCTCCACGAACCGTACGGGGCAACGATAGACTTCGCCCTCTGTACATTCTTCATTGTATTGCTCTCCTGCTCTTTCCTTCGTCGTCATCAGGGCACAACGCATATTGTACTCTAACGAGAGTCCTCTTAACTATAGAAAAAAGTACCATAGTATCCGCTCGACAGCTATACTGAACCTGTCACCTTCTTTGTTACGGAAAATCGCGTAGGAAAGCTCACTAGACCTCTGTATTCTGAAAGACAAGACTATACTAGCCGATAAAGAATAGGGCACCTAGTTTCTATCTTTGTAAAGAAACATTACTATCGGGTAACAAAACATTTAAGAATACCTAGCTAGTTAAATTTACAATAAAGGCTAGCTATTACTACACTGTACTCATGATAGATGACGTTGATATTCCTAACCTTCCTGGCTATGTTTCAATTAAAGAAGCAGCCGAGATGTTAGATGTTTCAGACAAAAGAATTTATCAATATGTGATGTCTGGCCGCTTATCAGCACAAAGGATAGGTCACATCTTGATTCTTCCAGCAGAAGAGGTCAAGCGCTTCAAGCCAAACCCTTCTGGACGTGTACGAACCAAGGCACCTTCCTGGCGCGTCTATCGCAGTCGAGGTAAGTTACTTGTCACAGATATTCATGTACAGGTACGTACGGGTCAACAGGAAAAGCTTCTGGAAAAATTAACGGCCATCCAAAAAGCTGGTCAATACACGTTTCCCGGCACAGTAGCACGCTATATTATCAAAGGTAATGATGCACTAACTGCTTTGCGGGTATTACTCGTCTGGAAAGATACGGAG
>VBJK01000555.1:0-1395 GCA_005879655.1 Chloroflexota bacterium
TCGTTGATGCGGCTGATCATGGTGCAGCTTTGTTACATAGGAGCAAAGGTGTTGCTGCTCAATCCGCATTATATGCGCTGGGTGTGCGCCAAAGAGGGAGAGAAGTTTGATGAGGACTGGACGCCGTTTGAGGGCAAGCATCCGCGTACGGGCAAGCCCTATCTAGAGGTTCCACCTATTGAGAGTGCAGATACATCTGCTATTGAAGAGTATTTGCAATGGGCAGTGGAAACACTGCTTGCTCAAAGAAGAGTAGAGGGACGCGAGGGTGGAAAAAGGTTTGTGCCCTACTTCATTGTGCTTGACGAATGGCCTGATATTGCCAGTGAAATCAAGAAAAGTCCTGACTGGCTTTCAAAATTGCTCAGACAAGGGCGTAAGTACGGCATTTTCGTCGTGGTTGCCAGTCAGGACTTTCAGGTCAAGACCATAGGTCTGGATAGCGGTAGTGTGCGTAAGTGTTTGCTGACATGCTTCTACACTGGCGGCGATACAACCACCGCGAAAGAACTGCTCTATAGTGAAGCTCCCAAGAGCATACCAGAAAACAAGCTAGGAGAAGGTGTGATCATGCTGCGCTGTAAGGGAACGGGCAATGAGGCGGTCTTGGTGCGCGTGCCTTTTGTGGACAACCTAGCTGTGTACAAGCTCCTGGGTCCTTCGACTTTCAAGAAGGCAGACGCGGCTCCTAGTGATGTTCAGGAGGTCGTAGGACAAGAAGAAGAGTCTATTGTAACATCTGCGCTCCATCGCTCGATCACGACCATTCTCGACTTATACGAGCGTGGCAAGCTGACCGATGAGCAGATGTCTAAGCTCATTGATGCACTGCCAGTTCAGGCAGATGAGTATGTTGCTCCGGTTGAACCGGCGGCAAAGGCACAAGCAGGGGAGCAAGTACGAGAAGAGGACCAGCGCAAACTCACGACTTTGCATCGCCGTGTGCTTGAACACTACGCGGCTGGGGTTGGTCTGCGGAAGTTGGGAGAGCTGGTAGGCGTTGGGAAAGACAAGGCGGGCGATCTGGTCAAGGAATTGAAGAAGTGGGGCTATCTGAAAGATGATCAGCCGAATGTTGATGATTGATGAGGTGTCGTCGTCGGCGGCGTCGTCTGTCTGTGAAGACTGTGGCTACGCTCAAACGCGGGCAAATTTGAGCCTTGGCGACGACACAGACAGACAGTGCAGACAGCTTTAAGCTGATATATATTGAGGATAGGAAAGGAATTTCTCATGCAGCAGACCATACAACAACCTGAACGGACATGGAAGGCAATTGTAGGAGACTCGCTGAAAGAGTCAACTTGGATAACGGCTAGCTGGGAATGGTTGCAGAAGTTACTAGGACGTGCTGTTGATGCAGTACTCTGGACGACCATGATCTTTGCTGGCTAT
>VBJK01000555.1:1509-3106 GCA_005879655.1 Chloroflexota bacterium
AACGCAACAACAGGTAAACCCGCAACCATTACAACCCGTACCAGTGGCAAAACTGCTGCATCGGTATATCAATAGCCCATGGCTGCTGCTGGCCGTCCCATTGCTCATTGGCGGTTTTTGGCTGGTGCTGAACCCATGGGTGATTACCAACAATATTAATAAGCCGTATGCCCTGCTGGCCGGTCCAGCTCTGGCTGTAAGTTTCCTGGGCGTGTGGTTAGTGATCAAGTTCTTCGGTGCGATCACAGCACTGGGTAAGGCGATCATGCGGGCACGCAAGGAGAATGGTGCGGCGCTTTTCTTCTGGATAACGATCACCGTGTTCATGGCTGTATCGGTGATCGAGTCGGGGGAGTTCTTCAATACGATCATTCACAGCTCGGTCCCGCTCCTAGGGTATGCAACAGCGCTGGTGATCGATCTGGTGACGGTCACAATCATGAATGCACGGCTAGAGGCAGTACGGATGCATAATAAGGCTCGTGGCTGGTTCTACCTCTTTCTGGTTGCATTCTGTGCCTCTGTATCAGCCTACGCGAACCTCTATAGTGGTTTAAACAACTTTGCTCATACACCAGCAGGGTCATTGCCAAGTTGGATGAACAGTGTAGCGCCGTGGCTCTCCTGTTTATTTCCAGCGCTGATTATCCTTATGAGTATTGCGGCTGATGATACGCTGGATCGCACGAGCACCAGACTGGACGCGAACAAATATCGTGATCAAGAGGAGAAGCGTCTAGCGGTCCTACGCGTTCGCCGTGATATGGAGCGTGATCGACTGGCCATAGAGCGTGATCTCGCACAAATTGCGGTTGATCGCAAGGGACCGAAGCATCAGGATCGTGAATGGTTCTGGTTCACTTTGTTGCGTCCAGTTAAACCAGCAAGTGTACAGGTGGTGACAGATGAGGTGATGAAAACGGTTGGTGCACAATTAGGTTTAATCAGCGGTGAACTAAAAGCTCTTAAAAGTCAGCAGGCTGAGTATACAGTTTCTAAACAACAGATGGCCTCGTTGATCCAATCAACTATCGAGGAACAACTAAGTAATGCCCTCTCTGAAGTAGAAGAAATGACAGTGGCTCATGTCGCTTCTGATGAGGAACAAGAGGCAATGTTGAGTGATGACTCAAATGGAAACATGAGTATCCACTCAACATTAACCATGAGTGACAACTCAACAGAGCAGTCACTAGACACGGATGCTATCGAAGTTGTAAACAAACGCATTCGTAAACCTGCCAGTAAGACGAAGAAAATGCATGCTATTCTGAAGCGCAATCCTGATATCAGCGCTGCGGAATTGGCGACCAAGACAGATGTTACAGTTCAATATGCCTACCGTGTTAAGGATACCTACTTGAAAAAGTTTCAAGCTGGTGAGTTAAACACTGTTCATCAGAATGGTCACAATGGACACCAATCTGATGAAGTGACACTGAGTGAGTATACACCTGCATAGAAATAGTACAATCCTGGCAGAATTGGGTCTGCTAGGATTGTAGCGTCTAAAGTTTAGAGGGGGATCTATGGAACTGTCGAAAGAGGAAATGAAACGGGCATGCGAGGTTGCGGTGCTGGAAGCTGAGAAGCGTAA
>VBJK01000556.1 GCA_005879655.1 Chloroflexota bacterium
AGCACACGGATGGATTGAGCGTATCAAGCAGCGATTGCAGGGCGAACCTGCTGCGGGGGCTCGGATGGTCATGCTTGGATCGAATCTCACCACTGCTGAGTGTGCGACAGGACAAGAGCCTTGTCCTGTCCCAACGGAGAGATTGTATGAGGCACTTGCGCGTACGGTTACCCACTTGCTCAAGGTCAGGGTTGAGGAAGTCGATGCTGAAATGAACCTCTCAGAGTACGGCTTTAATTCGATCACCTTCACAGAATTGGCCAATCGTCTCAATCAGACCTATCAACTTGACCTGACACCCACAGTCTTTTATGAACATTCGACGCTCTCGCGTCTCACTCAGTATCTCCAGGCAACCTATGCAAGCCTTCTCGCCCCTCATTTCGCACTCGCGTCTCCTACAGCCTCCGTTCTAGACAGAGGCCGAACAGGAGCTGAACGGGGGCCAGACAGGGACAAGCCCTATCCCTGTCTTCCACAAGGGATCAGCCCTTCTCCGCTTTCCCCGGAGGTGGAGTTAAACGAGGTGCTCCCAGCAGTTTCCATTTCCAGGTGGGATTCTCGTCTAGCTCATTCGCCCGCACAGAGAGAAGATGCTCCCACGCCCGCCACGGCATCACCTATTGCCATTATCGGCATGAGTGGGACGTTCCCGTTAGCTCCGGATGTGCAGAGTTTCTGGTGTAATCTGCTCGCAGGTCGGGACTGCATTGGCGAAATTCCGGCCTTGCGTTGGGATTGGCAGACCTATTTCGGCAATCCGGAGACTGAGGTGAATAAGACGAACATCAAATGGGCCGGGGTGATGGAAGGTATCGAGATGTTTGATCCTCTGTTCTTCGGGATCTCACCCCGCGAAGCCGAGCAGATGGATCCCCAGCAACGGCTGCTGATGATGTACGTCTGGAAGGCCATTGAGGATGCCGGATACTCCCCGGAGAGCCTTTCAGGAACCAACACTGCTCTGTTTGTGGGCACAATGAGCAGCGGTTATGGTGAACAGGCATTTCGTGCGAACATGGCGCTTGAAGGCTCTTCTGCCACTGGTCTGACACCATCGGTGGGACCCAACCGTATGAGCTATTTTCTCAACCTACATGGACCTAGCGAGGCGATTGATACGGCCTGCTCCAGTTCTCTGGTTGCCATTCACCGGGGCGTCAATGTCATCGAGAGCGGCGAGTGTAGCATGGCCATCGTCGGTGGTGTCAATACCCTTGTTTCTCCTGAACGGCACATCAGTGCGAGCAAAGCGAGGATGCTGTGTGAAGATGGACGCTGCAAAGCCTTCTCAGCGCAGGCCAATGGGTATGTGCGGGGCGAAGGGGTGGGGATGCTCGTGCTGAAAAAGCTCTCTGAGGCAGAGCGGGATGGTGACCATATTTATGGGGTCCGACTTGTTGATCGCGGCCTATCGCAAGGCTAGGATCAATCCCCGCACGGTGGGCTACATCGAGGCACATGGGACTGGGACTGAACTTGGAGATCCCATCGAGATCAACGGACTCGAGACCGCTTGGAGCCAGCTGGTGCAGTGGACAGACACAAGACACAGTTCCCATGCTTGCGAAGCACCAATGCCACAGGCGTCTTGCGGGATTGGCTCGGTGAAAAGCAATATCGGGCACTTAGAACTGGCCGCAGGTGTTGCTGGTGTGATCAAAGTCTTGCTGCAAATGCAGCACAAAAAGCTGGTGAAGAGTCTGCATTGTGAGCAGATTAACCCCTACATTGAGCTTAAGGGAAGCCCGTTCTACATCGTGCAGCAGAACCGTGAGTGGGAAGCGCTACGAGATCCCGAGGGCAAGATCTTGCCACGACGAGCAGGGGTGAGTTCATTTGGCTTTGGAGGTGTCAATGCACATGTGGTACTTGAGGAATATGTGCCAAAGCCGAGGACTTTGCTCTCAGCAAGCCTTGCCCTCCCAGCCCTTATTGTGTTATCAGCCAAGAACGAAGAGCGACTGAAAACCCAAGTGCGACAGTTGCTGACCTGGATACAGGCAGAGATGGGGCTCGCCTCCGTCCGCATCCCTATGGAATCCTTGGGGCAAGGCCAGGATCGGAGCGAGGCCCTATTCCTACTGGAACTGGCCTACACGCTGCAAGTGGGACGCGAAGCGATGGAGGAGCGACTGGCCATGCAGGTGAGTTCGTTGCAAGAACTGGAGGAGAAGCTGCACAGATATAGCAGTGATGCGACACACGAGGGAGGCGATTGGTATAGCGGGAAGGTGAAACGGCACGACGCAATCGACATCTTTGCCGCAGACGAAGATGGTCAGAAAGCCGTCGCTGCCTGGATGAGCAAAGGGAAGTACACGAAGCTGTTGGAGTTCTGGGTCAAGGGCGGAACCGTCGCTTGGAAACACCTGTATCTCGTTGGGGTGGGGATTACCCCCACTCTCCCGCGTCGGATCAGTCTGCCGACCTATCCGTTTGCCCGCCAACGCTATTGGATCCCAACCCGGCAGCCTTTAACCAAAGAAGAGGCGCGAACCATACTCCTGACGCCAGACGAGCAAGGGAGACAGGAGAGGCCGAACGATCACTGCGCCGTAATGCAGGGCAATTTGAAGAACATGGCATGGCAAGCCTGTTTGAACAAGCCGGATCATAGGACACAAAAGATAAATCGCGCAGCCTCCCACCAGATATGCGCCAACTCATTGTTGATCGGCATCCGCAGAGCATCCTGGCTTGCGTCTCAATGAGATGGCGACCATTTGCTTTCTCCACTTTGGCCGCAGGCCCTCTTCTCATACGATCCAGCGTGTGCTTGCCGATGGCCCACTTCCTTCCAGACCCTCACGCCGATTTCTCCCTTACGCACAGATTGCTGACCCGTTTGAGCACAGCCTCGCTGTCGCTGAGGGTTATGCAGGACTTGATGATAAATCGCGTGCACCGCATAACCCAGCGCGCAAAGTAACCATGCGTGATATTAACGAGGTCAAAAAGCTGTCAACGAATCCTGACCTGGGAGCCTATCGCGTTATGGCAGCACTTGAGCAGATGGGCATTAAGCTCTCACGGGCGACCTGTGGCCGATTGCTGGCGCTCAACCGGAGCCTGTACAGCATAGAAGTACCAAAAAGTGGTGCTCCCCGCGAGAAGAAAGAAATGCCATTTAAGGCGACGTTTCGCCATCAATACTGGTCAGTAGACGTTCGCTACATCGAAGAGCATCGCGTGGCAGAAGTAGAAGGACCGATCTAGTCTTTACAGCATTTTAGAAAACTACTCACGAGTTGTGCTTGGAAGCCGAGATTTCGCCAACGCAAAATCAATGGGACTACTTGGAAGTCCTCTTTGCAGCATTCTCTGCTGTAGGTGTTCGGCATCTGCGATGGTGAGTGATGGTGGTAAGATCTTTTCTTGTAATCAAGCACTTGAAGTGTACAAAGCACTTGGTATTAAGAAAGAGCAGATTGAGAAAAGGCAGGCGTGGCAAAACTCTAGAGAGACGCATTTCAACATCATACGCCTAATGGCAGATGCCAAATTCGCTGTCGCCACCAGCTGGGAAGAAGCACTCTCTGCTCATCGCAAATGGATGCAAGATTACAACCACCAGCCCGACTTCGCGCATGAAAAGCGAGAAGATGGGTGCCATAGCCCAGCACAAGTCATCGGTTGGCACAAAGGTACCATGTACCCTGAAGCCGTCTTAGACCGTATCTTGTTCGCCACTCGCTACACCCGCTACCTCGACAAACATGGATTTCTCCGTTTTTTCAACTGGAAAAAGCTGTTGGGGCAAATCCAACCCTCCAATCAGGTCCCTTTTTGCAGCTTGTTCCGAAGCCGCCCGATAAACAAGAGCCAGAGGACTTATGAAGAAGGAACCAAAGGGAGAGCTTTTTAGACTTCTTCTCTCACCCTCTATTACGTCTGCTTGACCTAACAAGAGTACGCATCGGCCACACCTCATAGCAAATATGTGTCCAGGATGTCTTGGCCAAGTATGGGCTTAAAGAGTATGTCAAGAGACTGAATAAGCCTAGCTGATCCCATTTGGTCCATATATTGCACAGGATTCTCAGGGTCCAGGCGAAGCTCAGAGAAGTGTGCGATGATCCTCTCTAAGGCAATGCGCCCCTCTAAACGGGCTAGAGGATTCCCCAAGCAGGCGTGGACGCCATAACCAAACATTAAATGGGGGTTCGGAGAACGCCTGATATCGAATTGTTCAGAATGGGGAAAATACGTTTCGTCGAAATTGGCTGCTGCTATCCAAGCCATTACATACTGACCGGCTTTGAGCTCATGTCCATTGAACACTGTATCATGACGAACTGTGCGCCACGGATTGATCATAGTAAAGTCATAGCGCAACGTCTCTTCTATAAAC
>VBJK01000557.1 GCA_005879655.1 Chloroflexota bacterium
TGTTCAGACGACGGGCGTCTTTGCTCGGCCATAGTCAGCCTTTCTCAAGTTACAGTCATCTTGAAACAGAACTCTATGCGATTATACGCCTCTTGATCGAAACAAGCAAGCAGTAGATAGTCCTCGTATGAGATTGGGGAGGAAGTTTTCGCTGCGAGCCTGAAGAGCAATATACACGAGTTGGTTTAAGAAAGCAGAAGAAACAACTCGTATGATCCACTAGCTTTTTCTCTCCCCACTTTATGATTGACCTTCTTGCATGATTTACTGATTGCCACGGGACTTTTCCGCTTTCATTGTTGAGGTTGATCGAAGATGGGCAACCAAGAATGTAACGTGTCACTCTATGTTAATAAGTATCAGGAGAGCAGAGTAGTCATAAAGAATACTCTGCTCTCTGCCGCCGCGTATTCAAAATGTCTTGTTGCAGGACACGACAAGATCAGCCAACAGTGTTAGGCCATGGCGCGAAGGCATTATCTACACCACGTAGAGCTGAACGCAGGTGTGGGTAGTGGCGCAACAACACAGTGATCATCGTATTGTCTCGGAGCCACTCCATACCGAGCTGAGTATAGACCTCCGGCTTATAGTCCTTAGTGAAGAAGCGGTCGCTATTCAGGCGTCGCGATGCCATCAAGATGAAGATGCGGAAGGCAGTCTCACTGAACGCGAAACCCTTAGGTCGTTTTTCGGCAAACATACCGACAATCAAATCAACAGCATCAATATCATCGTCATAGACACGCCGCACCTTCTCAGCAAGGGTCGCATCGCCGGTCAGTTCCTCGAAGTTAGTGGCCGGAGGGAGGCGCAACAGCTTGCGGAACTGGTTGTAGCGCGGCACACCCAACTCGCGCGAACGCAGAATATCCGTTGCCGCTAGGTCCATGAAATAGCCATCGGGCCGCTCGAAATGTTGCAGGAAGCGTGGGTAGTTATTCAGAATAATGGCCCCAGGGTACGAAGTGCCAAATGAGTAGAAGGCGTCGGCCAGCGAGACTTGCTGCAAGACCTCCTCAGCGTGTGGCCCGGCAATTTCACGGAAGGTGCGGTCCAAAATAGGCTGACCATCGACTGCCGAGCGGAAGCTGTATTCGTCGCGGATCAGCGGGTGCATACGGTACACGATGGTAAACTCTTCAGTCAAGCAGTAGGGTATGCCATAGTGATTAGCCTCTGAGCCTGGGATGCCGCTGATGACCTCGCTGTTGGTCAGGCGGCCAAATATGCGTTGGATCTCCTCCATTTCGAGGCCCCACCAGTTGGCGCGCAAAGCGTACTGTGATGTGGGGTGGCTGATAATAGCGGGTGTCCATTCGGTAGTATGGATCTTTGCCGTCAGCGCTGCATTAATGAGCCGTGCACGCTCAAAAATCTCGTCATCGGACCAGCTGGGATATTCGGCAGAGAGCCGATCACAGATGGCGTTGTGCTCTAGTGTGAACAGCGTCATCATCATCTCCAGGCCCAGCCACCAGCCAGACATCAGCGCAGGATTGAGTTCTGGATCAGATGGGAACTGCAACTGACCATTGCTGCCAATAATCAGCTTGCCGTTCTTTCCGGTGCGCCTGGACGCCTCCTGTTGTTTGCTCGTGCCGTAAATCTGAGAGGCATCCCACCAATGCGTTTCGGTATTGATGAAGGTTGGTGGTAGATCGCTAGCTTCATCTGGCTGTGTGGGGTCAGCTGGTACGCGTAAGATCTTCATGGGGTGTTCGGGCCAAGGATCATCCTCTTGCAGTGGAAGCAGCCAGGGATTCTCCTTGGGACTCTTGCCGTGACTGAACCATCGTCAGCAATTCAAGGCTTACTGTGCGCGGGTTCGGCGTGAGAATAGCGGGTACAGCTTCAGGAAAGGTGTACTCAAGAGGCACATTGCGGCCAAAACGCGAACCTGCCATACCCATAGCCGGGTTGTCCAGATCGTTATAAGTCCCATCAGCCGTGCGACGCGTCAGATAACTTGCCTGCATGGGTGTAATGGCAGGTTGGTTGATGGCTGGCTCATGCGTGGTATCGTGTAGATTTTGCTGCCGCAGAATGTTGCGCAACCCGATCAGGATGAGCAATCCTAGCGGAGTAGGAACTTTGTCCCATCCGATGGCGTGATCAAGTTTCTCCGCAGCCCGATCATAGATGCGCCAGAGTGGTGTCTGTCGGTAGTTAGAGGGGGTCGCCTTGCCAAGAGTAATTTGTTCGGCTCCGGCAGCAATTTGTTCGACAGGAGTGCGTTGGCGTAGGACCAGTGCTACTACACCTGCTGTCAGTGCCCCGGACGCCAGAAGTATCCAAGGGATACCCTTTTTCCTTTTCATAAGCTTCACCTTTCAAGGATGTTTGGCTCTTACATGGCTGTACTAGGATGATAGAAGATTATCGTCTTTTCTTCCTCTCTTTTGAGCGTGTACCGGCAATTTGTGCCTGCTTCGGTTTTGCCTCATCGAACATCTTGCGGTACCTGCGTACAAGCTCGGATTCGGGGTCAATGCGCTCGGCCCTTCTGAGGAAGATATCTGATTCATTAACATCACCATTCTCCATATACACCGCAGACAGGTATACATGCAAGGCAGACGAATCAGGGTTGGCAATCAAGCCAGTCTCAAGCAATGAGATAGCTTTAGACGTTTGATCATGCTCTATATAGAATTGACTGAGTGTATAGTAGTAATTTGTATTGTCAGGTTCTAAGGTAATAGCACGTTTGTAGCTCGCCTCGGCCTCTTCAAGCTGCTCAAGCATTTCATGAGCCTCTGCGAGGTCAGACCAGCTGTCTGCGACGGTCGGCTGAAGTTCTACCCCCCGTTGATAGTGGTTTAGTGCCTCCTGATATTCCTCGTGTGCTGTGGCAATCTGGCCCAAGTGCATCTCGGCATGAGCCTCATCTGCTGCATCAGCTGCCAGAGCTTTCGCTTTCAGGAGGTGAACTTCTGCCTCATCGAGCCGTTCATCATTCTTTATGAATATCTCGGCCAGGGAGATATGGGCATCAAAGCTCGGCTCGCCGAGCAACGACTTTTCTAGCGCTTCCACAGCCAATTGATCAAAATGTTCAGCACGTTCCTCATCCTCATATTCGTCAAGGTATTCTTCACTGAGCAGTCTGAGTATATGAGCTATACCTCTGAGGGTTGCCTCTTCTTGCTGTGGGAAGCGCTCTACCATTTGGTTCAGGTAGACAAGGGCACGCTCGTATTGGGTAAACGTGATCATGCGGCCAGCGGCCTCTTCATACAGCGAGCGGTCGAGTGGTAGCTTTTGGAGCAGTATGTCAGTGTGATAGCTAGCTTGCATAAGAGACCTGATGACTTCCAGGAAAGCTTGCTCTGTTTCTTCGTTTTTAACTTTTAGCATCTCAGATGTATATTTATTCTTAAACGCTGCTAGCTTTCTATCAAGCTCCTGAATCTTCTTTTGTAATTCATCGATGGAAAGACTTTGTGCTCTAATGCCCTCATCGGTCATAGACTGGATGCACCAATGACCGTTTTCCTGCACGAGGGTATAGCTTGACCAAAACCAATGCCGCTGGGTCTCTGGATAGATCGCTGTTGGCTTGGGCAACTCTGGCAATGTCTCGCTCAGCGGCGTCTCATCTAGTTCAATGGACCAGCCAGCCTCAATCTCTTTGTGTGTCGTCGGGTGATCCACGCTCCATGTCTT
>VBJK01000046.1 GCA_005879655.1 Chloroflexota bacterium
CTCCACTTGTTGCTCCACTGCGTTGCCCCTTTTCCTGCCTATTTGATCGGACCAGATGCCTCGTTCTGTTTCCCTCTTCTTCAGCTTGTTTGTCTTGTTAGATAGGCACCAGATAGTTGCAATACACTTCCGGTTCCCCTCACATTACAAACAAGCTGCCTTCCTTACTGTTGCGGGATTAGGCCAAGCCCCCGGACAGATCATCGGTTCATTAGTTTATTGGTCCGCTGTTTTACAGCCCGGTAGCCGGCAGAGGACTCCTTCCTTCTGCCCCAGAAGCTCATCGTCGCGGGATCAGGCCAGGCCCCCGGACGACTCGTCGACCCATTGGTTCGCCGTTATAACGGCTCAGCAGCTGGCGGAGAAAACCCTTCTCTCGCCCCGGAAGAAGCGCCAGAAAACGGCCATAAGAAGTCAGCACAATGTCTAATCAGGGCCCTCCTGACTGGATGCAGGCCTTCATGGCCCAGCACCAACAACAGATGTCTCAGCAGCAACAACAGATGACCCGCCAACAGCAGCAGATGCAAGCTCTGCAAGAGCAGCAGCAAGCGCAAGTCCAGGCGCTACAAAATGCCCTGGCACAGACGAATGATGCTGTCCAGGCACTACGACAGCCTACGCCTCCCCCAGTGGAGAGTATGCAGATAACCACACCGCTGGAGAACAGCGACCCCACAACACGGCGCACGAAGCCTATACTCCCAAACCCACCTAAGTTCGACGGGTCTCGCAGCGAGTATGAAGGATGGAAGTCTCTCATTAAAGACAAAATCGACGTTGACGGTAAGATAATTGGTTCTGATCGGAATCAATTTATCTTCATCGCTTCCCGCCTGGAAGGAAAGGGCCTTCAATCAGCCCTCACCTTCATTACAACCCATAGAGATGCCCAAGACGCTTCTGCTTCCAAGATCTTAAAGTACCTTGACGACGTCTTCGGCGACCGACATAAGACCCAGCGTGCCGTCGAGTCCTTGCGAACTATAAGGCAAGGATCTAAGGAACCTTTCTCCGATTTTCTCCCCCGGTTTGAGAAAGCATTGGCAGATGCTGGAGGAATGTCCTGGCCGGATATAGTTAAACGCTCGCATTTAGACGGCGCCCTCGCCTTTGAGCTACGCCGTCTGGCAATTACCATGCCCGTTGCCGCCACCTACGGCGACTACGTCAGCGAATTGTTGCGCATCAACGACCTGTACCGCGCAACGATGAAGCACGCACCCAGAGAGCATACCCCCAAGGAGTCACCGGCCGGCAACCACAAGGACGAGGACTCAATGGACTGGGAGCCAACCCGAGCTGCCGCCGCCTCCAAAGGCGGGCAGAAAAAGAGGGCCCGATGGGTGAGTCAGGAGGAGCTTGACAAGCGCCGCCAAGAAGGGAATTGTCTCCGTTGCGGCAGTCGAAACCACTTCGTTGCCGACTGTGAATTCCTACCTGCCCGTCGCCCGACCGAGAACAGGGCGGGCTCAGACCGCGGCCGGGACACCCGACAGACTCGTCCAACAAGAAGTTCTCCCGGCACGGTGCCCAAGAGGACTTCAGCAGCAAAGGCCAAGGTCGAAGAGGCCGAGGAGGAAAAGGAAGAAGAGAGCAGCTCCGACACCGAGGAGTTAAACTGAAGGCTCCTGTTCAAAGTCGCGAGCAGGAGCGCACAGAAGCCCTTCGGGAATGGAAGCAAGCTAAAAAGATAATGGACGGAGAACCTTTCATTGTATCTACTCGAGTTAACGGAGTTCATTTTGCCAAAACTCTTATAGACAGTGGATGCCTTGCCTACGGTACTATCAGTCAACGCTTTGCCCGAAAGTGGCGCCTAGAGCGCATCCCTATTACCCCCCGACCCCTTACAGAACTGATGTCAACGACTGCGGATGCCATTTCCGAAGTAGCCTATATGGACATAGACCTAGACGGTCACCAGCAACGACGTGTCTTCCTTTACGTTATACCTAACCAAAAGGAGTACGATATTATTCTCGGTCTTCCATGGATGATGAGTCAAGACGCTGTCCTCGCCCCCAGCCGTGCAGAATTGAAGATTGGTATCTCAGACGTCACATTGTGGAATGAAAATCAGAATGTACGAGCTCAAGTCCCCCCCGAACGGTTTCCACTAGTCAACTGCGCCTTGATCTCTGCGCCAGCTTTCGGCCAATTATTACGAAAATCACACTATGATAATTCAATTGAGATCTTTTCAGCTTCCGTTGCCGACATTGATAAGATGCTTAAACCCAAGGTCCAGATAGACCCCCGCGAGAAGCTTCCGGCTGAATACCACAACTACCTGGATGTATTCAGCCGCGTGTTAGCCGAAAGACAACCCCCGTTCCGCCCTGGTATCGACCACGAGATCCCCCTGGAGAAGACCCCCAACGGACAAGACCCGAAGGTCCCATGGGGGCCTCTATATAATATGTCTCGTGGTGAACTTTTGGTACTGCGAAAGACTCTCACGGAACTTTTGGATAAGAACTTTATTCGTGCAAGCAGTTCCCCAGCCGCTGCCCCCGTTTTGTTTGCTAAAAAGCCCGGTGGAGGATTACGCTTCTGTGTTGACTACCGTGCCTTAAATGCTCTTACTCGGAAGGACCGTTATCCATTACCATTGATCAAAGAGACTCTCAACTCTCTCAGCGAAGCCAAATGGTTTACTAAGTTAGATATCATTGCAGCCTTTCACAAGATTCGCATTGCAAAGGGAGAAGAATGGAAAACGGCTTTTCGTACTCGTTATGGTCTTTTTGAATGGTTGGTCACACCCTTTGGTCTGACTGGAGCACCCGCTACCTTTCAACGGTACATCAATTGGGTCTTACGTGAATACATTGATGAGTTCTGCTCAGCATATATTGACGATATCCTAATCTTCTCAAACGGCTCCCTCGCTGATCACAGAGAGAAGGTCAAAAAGGTCCTGCAACGATTACGGGAAACCGGCTTACAATTAGACATTGGTAAATGCGAATTTGAGGTCAAAACAGTCAAATATCTCGGTTTTGTTATTGAAGCCGGCGTGGGGATCAGTATGGAACCTGAGAAGGTCAAAGCCATTATAGAATGGGAAGCCCCTCGTTCTATTCGCGGTGTGCGCTCTTTTGTAGGGTTTGCCAATTATTACCGCAGGTTTATTCATGGTTTCTCTGAACTGGTCACTCCACTAACCGAACTCACGAAAAAGGACACCCTCTTTAAGTGGGGACCTGTGGCCCAACAAGCCTTTGAGAAACTTAAGGCAATGTTCGTGACAGCACCTATTCTAGCCCAATTCGATCCGGAGAAGGAGACAATCCTAGAGGCAGATTCCTCAGGCTGGAGCATTGGAGGAGTTCTCTCCCAATACAACGAGAAAGGAGAGCTACACCCGTGCGCATACTTCTCGAAGAAGAACTCTCCGGCTGAATGTAATTATGAAATCCACGACAAGGAACTTCTTGCCATCATCCGCTGCTTGGAGGAATGGGACGCAGAGCTACGGAGTGTTAAGGATTTTACTGTTCTTACGGATCATAAGAATCTCGAGCGCTTTACTAAGATTCGCCAGCTCACAGAGCGACAAGTACGCTGGTCTCTGATCCTCTCCCGATACAAGTTCAAGCTTATGTTCAGACCTGGTAAACTGGCGGGTAAACCAGACGCGCTCTCTCGAAGGGAGCAAGATATCCCTAAGGATGCCTCGGACGAGCGATTACGGCACCGGGTAGCGCAACTATTTAAGCCAGAAGTCCTTTCTATACCCGAGCCAAGCTCCTATGCTGCACCAGTGAATCCTCAGCCCGCCGAACCAGATAAAGAACGACCCTGGATTGAAGACCTATGGATAACAGCAGTGGAACAGGATAGAAGTTTCAAGGAAATCAAAGATGCCATCAGCCGAGGAGACCGCCGCTTTCCCCCACAGCTTAAGCTTCAAGTAACGATAGCCGAATGCTCCCTGGACGATAAAGGCAGACCTCGTTTTCGAGAACGACTCTGGGTCCCGGATTACGAACCCCTACGGACACGGATTATACAGGAAACTCACGATTCGATGGTTACTGGCCATCCTGGCCGTGATCTTTTGGTCTCGATTCTCTCCCGAAGATTCTACTGGCCTGGACTCTCACAGGACGTAAGACGCTTCATCCGGAACTGCGACGGGTGTGGTAGTAAAAAGCCATGGCGCGAGCGGAAGTGGGGACTACTTAAGCCTCTACCAATCCCTGAAAGGATCTGGCGGGATATCTCAATAGATTTCATTACTGGGCTTCCCCTTAGTAACGGATCCACGAACTGCATGGTTATCACAGACAGGCTCGGAAAGGGCGTGATCTTTGAAGACCTTCCGGATATTGAGACCGAAACAGTCGCAAGACGTTTTATACGCTGTTTCTACAGGTATCACGGGTTCCCAGAAGCAATCGTGTCTGACCGAGGGGGCCAGTTTATCGGTCATCTGTGGCGCCGAATATGTCAACTTGCAGGAATCAACCAGAGACTCTCGTCCTCATACCACCCGGAAACCGACGGCGCAACGGAACGCATGAATCAAACCTTGGAGGAATATATACGGTTCTTCTGCTCCTACGCACAGGATGACTGGGCCGCACTTCTTCCATCTGCGGAACTGGCGATCAACAATCGGGACGCCACGTCCACTGGAGTGAGCCCCTTCTTCCTCTCCCATGGGTACCATGTCGAACCGTTCGCATTCGAGACCGAGGAACTTCGAACCTCAGATAAGTCCCCAATTCGGATTGGTGAGGGAATCCTGCAGAAACTACGTGAGGCACGAAACTGGGCACAAGCAGCAATGGCCACAGCGCAACAGCAGCAAGAAGAATTTGCAAACCGGCATCGACAACCAGCAGTCAGTTTCCGTGTGGGAGATAAAGTTTGGCTAAACTTAAAGAACGTCAAGACGGACCGCCCGTCGAAGAAATTCGACGATAGGAATGGCAAGTTCACAGTCAGAGAAGTCATCAACTCCCATGCCTACCGATTAGACACACCACCTGGCATCGATAATGTCTTCCACGTCTCTCTGCTTCGCCCGGCAGGTACAGATCCCCTACCCAGCCAGGTCGTCACAGATACCCAGCCGCCGGCAATCATCTCAGAGGACGGCGAGGAGGAATACGAAGTGGAGGAAATCCTACAAGCCCGCACGCGGAAGATCGGACGAGGATCGCGCAGAGAAGTTTTGGTGAAATGGACCGGCTATCTTAGGCCAACTTGGGAACCCCTCGCCAGTTTCGAGGACACCGCGGCATTGGAAACCTTTGAAAGATGCTATGGACCTGCGACAACCCACGACGGACCCTCTTCCCCGGGAGGAAGGGGGTGATGTGACGGGCTGAAGCCCGCAGAGAGCCTCCGGCGATGCCTGAGGCAAGGCACTAGTCCACATCGGGGACTTTGCCTGCCGGGCAGGCAAAGTCCTTAATCGGGACTAGCTCCTGGGCGCCAAGACCACGAGATCTCGCTCCACCATGGCTGTCCTCGCACACCTGCTGCGTGCACTTCACCCACCGTTCAGGAACCACGGTTGCCATCGTTGAGATGACGTTGAGAACCACAGTCTGCAAGGTTATGGTATGTGAGGCCCACCCAACCCGATGCATACGCCGTTGCAGTTCACCCGGGACCCGCGCCCACCGCGTGCCCGCCGTCGACGGAACCCTTCCGGATGCTCCACTTGTTGCTCCACTGCGTTGCCCCTTTTCCTGCCTATTTGATCGGACCAGATGCCT
>VBJK01000047.1 GCA_005879655.1 Chloroflexota bacterium
GCACTGCAAACGCTAGCGCATGAGGGGGCGGAGACGTATAGGGAGGAATATGATTTGTTGTATAGACGAGAAGCCAAAGGGCCAAATGAGATCTGGCAAGCAGATCATTGCCTGTTGCCAATTTGGATCAGGGATGAGGATGGCCGTGAAGGGAGGCCGTTTTTCACGGGTAGGTTTTGTCTAAGGTGGCTTGGGGAGCGGTGCGAGAGCCTCTTGAGAAGCGAATATCACGGACGAAGTCGATGGGGAAGCCAGAGCCACAGACGCTCGGCTTGCGGCTCGCTCAAGCTTGCGTGCGAGGCGCAGTTCTCGCTCACATTTGATCTCCTCGTGCCAACGGAGGCGAGCCAGTCGGTCTTGCTCTCGCTCTTCTCTTACGCGGAGGCGACGCTCGTGTTTCTGTTCCTGCGGCAGCATTGCGCAGTTCTCGCTCACGTTGCCGATCGGCTTTGTGCTCGTCGTCCTCTCGCTTGCGCTTTTCTCGCTCAGGTTTTCCATGCAGGCGTTTGGCCTCGCGTTCCTGTTTGGCTCGCTCACGCCTTTGTACATGTTTAGGAGGCGAAGCCAGTTGTTCCTTTTCTTCAGGCTGAGGTGCTATGTTCTGGGATGGTACTTGCTCTGCGCGGCAGGCACGCGCCTGCTTGTTTTGGTGATAGCGCTTGGTTGCCTCCTTCTCTTTACGCTTCTTGACCCAACTTCTCGTTGGCTTGCTAATCGCAGAGGTCTGCTTGGGCCACTCCTCTGTCACCACGTGTCCCATCGGGATCTCTTCTCCCCTGATCACAGCAGCCTTGATTGCCTGTTGGCCTCGCATCATACAGCTCTGTTCTCGCCCTCGTGGTCTGCGTAGTGGCTTGGGTGGCCTTCCCACCCGTCGTTTCCGCAGCCTGTGATGATTTGCCTTACGTCTGCATTCTTGTTCTTTAGCTTCTTCCTGCCCTCCCACCAACACCATCATTTGCATCGCTACCGCCAAGGCCCTCCATTGCCTTTCAGCCCGCCTCGGATCAGTCATCGACGGCGCGTTCCCATCCCAATCCCCCGCTCTTGTGGTCTTTGTATTCGCCCTCAAGACAGCAAGCGCATTTGGTACCACGCCACGTTGCCTTCTTTTTCCGAGAGATCCGTCACCACCGCCATCTTCTCTTCATAGCCCTTTTCCCAGCGGACAAGCACGGTTCCTTCCATGCGCTCCCCATGCTCACTCCATTCGCCACGTCCTGCCCACCCTCGACCATGCCGTTGTACACGCAGGCCCATTGGGCTGAAGTTCTCTTCTTTCGGCATCCGAAAACTCAGACTCTCCTTAACGCGCAGCATCGGATGCCATCCCAGTCGTTGTATAGCTCGATAGAGCCAAGCGGCGTAAAGTCCCCTGTCTGCCATCACGATCACCTTCCAGTCCGAAGGCACGCGAAGCAGCCAATGTTTCGAGCATCGCTTCCCAATACGTTCGCCATTCTCCTTCTTGTTGAGCCTCGATAATCTTCCAAGCAATTGGGATACCACACCCGCGATACATGACACTGATATTGAGTACCGTGAAACGCTCACCCAAGGTGCTCGCGTCCAGCGCTAAGGCCAATTCCTTCTTGCCTTCCCACTCTCGCAGCATCCCACGCAGCAGATCGCCAAAACACTTCTGCACGTCAACCTCTCGACGTTTCTTGCCTCGCTTGGCTGAGGCTTCGTAGTAAAATTCTCGCAAGCGCTGTCGCAGCCGTGAGGCTTTCACTTGCTCGATTTGGCCCAATCCATTGCTCAGTCTGGTCATCCCACAGCCATCCAAGATCACCATCCCATAACTGATCTGCCCTAGAACCGCCGCCTGCGATTTCGAGAGGCTCGGTAACAGTTCCCCCACTCGCTTTTGCCACAACGCTATGCTGGGAACAGAAGAAGTCATCGCGTTCTCCTTTAAGCAACTTGAGAGAGACGATCTCTTCTTCTTTTTCGGCTCTGTCTGGCCCTGCGACAGGTTTATTCTTCTTATCTCATCCTCTACGTCCTCTTCTCAGGCTCTCTCAGCGTAAAACCTACCCGTGAAAAGGAAATCCGTTGTGTGGGTACTGGTTGGGTTTTAGCCATGTATGGTAAGATTGAGCTAGCAGGGCTGGATATGCATAAGAGTAGCATACCGGTGAAAGGTAGCTAAGTAAATGGCCAAAACGGGCTAGGCTGACTATTCACTGGGGCGTGCGGCAGTTCTAGATGCGTCATCCCGATGGCTATCTCATGCATCCGGCTCACAGCATCCTCGTCAGCGAGTAATTTATTGAGAAGGGATGTATCGTATTATGGCATCGTTGCTCATTCAACACGCGACTTTTATTGTCACCATGGATGATGCGGATACACGTTGGCAAGATAGTGCAATATATGTAGAAGATAATGTTATTCGGCATCTCGGTCCAACTGAACAGCTTCCGCAACATGCAGATCACGTGCTTGATGCGCGAGGAATGCTGATCCTGCCTGGCCTTGTTAATACACATCATCACTTCTATCAGACGCTCACACGTAATCTGCCTGTAGCTCAGGATGCTAATTTGTTTAACTGGTTGCGCACACATTATCCTATCTGGGCTGGCCTCACCCCTGAAGCTATCTCGGTCAGTACCCAGGTGGCAATAGCAGAATTAATGCTGTCAGGTTGTACCACTTCCAGCGATCATTGTTATGTCTGGCCTAATGGAGCATGTCTGGATGATCAGATAGCGGCGGCAGCGGAAATGGGGTTTCGTTTTCACGCTGCCAGAGGTTCTATGTCGGTTGGCGAGACGCAAGGTGGTTTGCCGCCGGATAGTGTGGTAGAGGACGAGGAAGCCATTTTACGCGACTCGTTGCGTGTGATCGAGCGTTACCATGATGCGAACCGCTATGCTATGCTGCGTATTGTACTGGCTCCCTGTTCGCCATTTTCGGTCTCTCCCCAGCTGATGCGACAAAGTGCGGAATTGGCGCGCTCCTATGGTGTGCATCTGCATACTCATCTGGCTGAGACCTTGGATGAGGCATTATACTGTGCCGCAGCGTTTGGGCGTACACCCGTAGAGTTAGCCGAAGAGCTTGGTTGGGTGGGGCAGGATGTCTGGCATGCCCATATGGTTCATCCCACTGCCACTGAGATAAGCAGGTTAGGGCAGACAAGTACAGGCGTTGCACATTGTCCTAGCTCAAATATGCGGCTTGCTTCTGGTATTGCTCCGCTCAAGCAGCTATGGCAAGCTGGAGCGCGCATCGGTTTAGGTGTGGATGGTTCGGCCTCCAATGATGGCTCACACATGCTTGCTGAGGCACGCCAAGCGTTACTATTACACCGCGTCATGGGAGCACCTTCGACAATTACAGCTAGAGAAGCGCTCTGGTTGGCGACGAGAGGTGGAGCTGCTGTGCTTGGACGTGACGATATTGGGTATCTTGCCGCTGGCATGGCCGCGGACTTTATCGGCTATCGTCTGGATACGCTAGCGCTCGCAGGGCGTGCCGTCCATGATCCGCTTGCCGCACTAGTATTTTGTGCACCCCAACAGGTCGCTTTGAGTGTCATCAATGGGCGTGTACGTATTCAAGAGCAACAATTCCTTGATGTTGATCTGCCAAAACTCATTGAGCGCCACAATACTATTGCGCGTGCGCTAGTACGGGGCGAACTGCGTTAGCTTGTAGCGATGTGCACTTTTTATGATATACGAAACCTGCCACAAGTTACGAGACTTCTCATTCCTTGAGATAAAGAAAACCACGAATATTCTCGTAGAGTTTGTATTCCATGCCTGAGAGTTGGGAAAGGGAAGCCACAGCTTTCATAATATGGGTGAGCGTCCCTTCTCCCTTCTCATCAATACGCTCAACGGTGGCAATTGGCAATGCAGCGTTAGCAGCAATCTGTACAATAGTAAGAGAGTGTTGTACTCTGGCTTCCTGAAAGGTTGGCAGTGACTCATCTTCGAGCGCGATACCAAGATCCTCGTAGGTGAAATCTTTGCCAGTGAGTTGTCTTAGGCCCAGAAGAATCTTGTCAGCATACACACGTTGCACAGGAAGGCCATAGAGTGCACGGTCGAAGGGATTAAAAAAGAGATCGCTGATATGTGGCAGTCCTGCGGCGCGTATCAACTGAGGGATATCGAAGTGGTAAGGGAACCTGAGCTGATAGAGCGGGCTTTTCGTGAAATCACTATATGGCATAGTCTATACCTTCCTTTCTCTGTACTCGTATGTAACGGCCTTGCAAATACATCCTCTCCATATGGTCATAACTCCTTTAAGTTGTTGACAGGTTCTGATAGGCATACTATGCTTACAACTGGTACTTGTTCAGAAGAGTATGCCAGGTTTCTGTCGGCAGGCGAATGATCGACAAGCGCGATGACAGGACGCTCAGGTGCACCAATAGTACAGATTGGTGTGACTTTTGTTGTTCTCGTCATCTGATCTCTGTCTGTGCTGGCCTATTTGAACACCGCCTTCATGGAAACCTGACACTCTCTACGTGTGGCTACGTAAACAAGGGCTACGAATATTGTCAAAACATTTTTAATGGTCTACGATGGTATATACCATAGATACCCTCGCATGTCAAGTGAGTGGTGATATACCATCATGCACCGAGGAGTATTGGTAGAATTGGAACAAGATGGAGTACAAAGAAAAGCGGAGGAGATTGCTGAGCAGCTACGACAACAAATTATTAATGGTACTTTGCCAGCAGGGAAGAAACTCTGGGCCGAGCGTGAACTTGCTAAAAGATTTGACACAAGTCGAGTAACAGCGCGCGAAGCCGTCCAAATGCTTGAAGGAGAAGGGTTGGTAGTTCGGCATGGAGCGAAGGGAACGTTTATCGCCAAAATCCGCGATAGGATAACTGTGGATAGAGGCCGTGAAATACCTTCTGAGTTAACTTTAAGCATCTCTGCAATAGAATTGCGTACGTCTGGCTCATCTCTAAAAGTTATGGAGCGTGCTGGCCCATATACAAAATTTCTTGAACAACCTGGGCTGGTTGTGGCTAGCGAGGAAGTCGCTGACCATCTCAAACTCCCTGAAGGCTCACTGGTGCTCAGATGCTATCGGCTTCAAGGAGTGGACGACCAACCCTATCGTCTGATTGAAAGCTATTATCCAGCAGACCTCTTCGGTGAGTTATTAACCGTAGATATTGGGGATAAGCCACTATTCACGTGGTTACAAGAGCGCCATCATGTGGGCGGCGCTCGTGCACAGGAAGCCCTCATTTCCCGGCTTCCGCAGCGTAACGAATGGTCCTTACTACGTATTTCCCCACTTGCACTTGTCGTGGAGGTCGAGCGGACCGTCGTGCTAAAAGATACTGGCCGACCTGTTGAGTGGACGCGTGTTATTGCCGCATCTCATTTCCATAGGTTTACGTATGAGTATGATATCCTCGATGGAGGAAAGGAAAAGGAGTATGGCATCATCAATCCGGCAGAGCATTCATCCGATACCTAATATGGTTTACTAATATAAACTTCAAGGTAGAAGAGAGAACATTGATTTCTATCAATTTGATGATAAGTAACATCTACTACCAAATGATAGAAGGACGTACGCAGTGTAGCGGAACAGAGTATTAGGGGGTTTTCGTAACTGTTGAGGACGCCTCGCCACCGCTGGTGGTGAGGCGTCCTCAACAGTTACCGTGTATTAGCTGCCTTTTGTTATTGCTGCATTCCTTTGACGGGATAAGATGAATGAAAGAGTAGCTATAACAACTACTGTGATTAGTGCTGTTCGTGATATTCTTGCTGGAGAACGTGGCCAACTTTCACTTCTTGTGAGAAAACTGCTATTCACGTTATAGACCAGCAGTTGCTCTGGGGGCACGTATTTCTTGACCTCTTCGATATGTTGGTTAAATATCTCTATTGCATATTGTTTATCCGCAAAATTGCCACCGAATGTTCCTTCCCAGACAAGTGTATTTATCATTTGTACACTCTGGTGCATAGTGGGGCGAAATAGCCTCAAGAAGAGACGCGCCAATGGGGTACGTGTCCGCGTTGTTATCTGAAAGATGGTGCTTTGAACACTCTCGTACCACTTTTCTGGATCACGTACTGTCAGTAGCACTTTTGTATCTGGATAGACCTTCATCAACTCTTGATAGAAAGTACATCCCGGCCAATCCACGGTAGCTTGATAGCCTGTAAGCACCTCTTGCCAGTTGATGGGTTCTCCTTTGGCGGCTGCCTCCCATACTGAAGCATGTGCTGGATGGCTAAACACTTCAGTCATGTGGTAGCAGGGGCCGAAGCCAAGTTCTTCAAGGGCAGCTTTTATCGACAGCGTTCCTGTGCGCCCAAAACCCGCTCCGATTATTTTTAGTTCATCTGTCATACATTGTTTTCCTCCTTGTTGTATTTTTCTGTCAATTGCTCCTCAGTCTCTCACTTTTCCCTTCTGTTTGCAACTTACCTTTTTTGGGGAAGTCTCATACCAATCCGCGCTCCGACGTACAACTGATCTTCGCCTTTTATAGCCGCTTCAGCCAACAACAAGATGCTACATCAGAACGCAGATTGGTATCAAATGTGAAACAGAGCCAACCTTCTTATGTCAACTACTGTCATTTCTTCGCTTAAACTGTCGCATGGTAGTTTTTTATAGGTAAGCTTGGCTATTATAAGCATTTTTTAATAGTAACCATAAAGAAATATCTTAATATGTTATCAGTGTTTCACGGTAAGAAAAAACAGCGTATGCTAATGATAATCAAACCTCCAAAGAGGTTTGCCAGTATTCAACAATTTTCAATCATTGAAGTTTTACCAATGTAAGGAGAAGATAAGGATGTCTATCCAGGAAGGTAAAGGTTTATTGCGAAGTCAGAACAATTTTCGACCGTACATGTCTCAATCGATTTCTGGGCGTATTGATGGGGAAACAGACGATCTTCGTATTGATCGACAGACAGAAGTTCTTGCTGATACTCCCAAAAAAGGGGCACTTGCAAAACAATTGCTTCACCATCACGACTTTGTAAGTGTCGGAACAGGCTCTGAAAAGCAAGTGTTAACAAGGCAGTTTATGAAGCCCGGCTTTATAGATGCTCGCTACAAGGAGTCTGAAGATTTAGCTCCTCTCATATCGCAGTTAGCTGACAAGCATCAACAGTTAGCAGGTCTTCCGCGCGTTGTCATTATAGGTGCTGGATTTGGTGGGCTACAGGCTGCGTTGCATCTGGGAAAAACGCCTGCCCATGTGACTGTGATTGATCGTAATAATCATCACCTCTTCCAACCTCTCTTATATCAGGTTGCAACCGCTACCCTCTCCCCAAGCGAGATTAGCGCTCCCATTCGCCACATACTCAGCCGCCAAGAGAATACAGAAGTACTTATGGCAGAAGTAACTAGCGTCAATGCGGAATACCAACGTGTCCTTGTACGCGACCAGTCGAAGCGTGACCACGTAATCCCTTATGATTACCTGATCATTGCAACCGGCACACACGAAAACTATTTTGGACACGACAATTGGCGCTGTGTTGCTCCAAGTCTCAAGACTATTGAGGATGCCAGGACTATCCGTCAGAAGATGTTGCTGGCATTTGAAGGGCGATATCGCTGAGGTCGCTCACTGTGTTCTGAAGAAGGAGTTTCGTCAGATTGATCCAACTATGACGCGCATCATTCTGATTGAATCTGGTCAACGCATTCTGGCGACATTCCCACCCGAACTGGCTGGTAAGGCCCATCAAAAGCTCAACAAGCTTGGTGTTGAAATTCGTGCTGGCAAACGGGTCACTAACATCGATGAGCAGTGTGTGATGATAGGTGAGGAACGTATCATGTCCGCAAATGTCTTCTGGACCGCTGGTGTTATGGCGACACCAGTTGCCCGCTGGCTCAATGCAGAGGCCGATCGTGTAGGACGTGTCAAAGTGCAAGAGGATCTCAGTGTTCCCCATCATCCCAATATCTTTGTCATCGGAGATGTCGCATCGTATTTATACAAGGGGAAGCCATTACCTGGTATTGCACCTGTCGCCATGCAGCAGGGGCGCTATGTTGCTCGTCTGCTAAATAGCAGCATTCGCAATCCAAGCAACCGGCAATCATTTCCAGCCTTCTCTTATAAGGACAAGGGGAATCTCGCAACCGTAGGGCGTGGCTTCTCGATCTTGCAGGTTGGATCACTCAAACTCTACGGACCGATTGCTTGGTTCCTCTGGCTCAGCATTCATATCTTTTACTTGATCACCTTCGAGAACCGACTGCTGGTTATCCTACAATGGGTCTGGGCATATCTGAGCATCCAGCGTCGTGTGCGCTTGATCACTCTTACCAGTGTGCGAGCCTAATCATCACCACCAGCCCCTAAAAATCAGCACGAGGTGTTCTCCAACGCAGGAAAAGTCGCATCTCTTACCATGCCGAGCCATAGGACTAATAAGGTAAGAGCTTGACAAGTCCTGTGAGTCTATGGCATAATATGTGAGCTTCGACGAATAAGTTTCATCGCCTGTTTGTCATGATCTGTACCACGTTAATGTGGTTCCTCAAGGGACAACACTTTTCTTCCCTTTTTGTTTGCTAACCAGCGGGTTTCTACAGCTTTGGCTGTTTGTGCC
>VBJK01000048.1 GCA_005879655.1 Chloroflexota bacterium
GAGAGGTAGATCGGGGACTAATCCATGCTCGTGATCTGGTAGAGGCGATGGCGCAACGTCCTCATTTTGCCCAGGGCAAGGCCCTGCTTATGCACAGCGGGAGTAACCAGAGTACTGCTCAACTGCTCAGCCAAACGCTGCAAGCAGGAGATCTCGCCTTGATCATGGGAGCCGGAGATATCTATACCGTTACGGCCATGCTCTTAATGCAGCAACAAGAGAGAGAGTAGGGCTTGGGGGTGGCATTTGGCGAAGCCTCGCCTTTCGGGGTTTGGGGTGTCCCCAAATCTTCCCATGCCTCAAAGATCTTTGGGATGATGCATTAATCAATATGCCACTGTAATAGTAGAGGAAAAATTTATGAATGCTGAAACCGCATACGCTGAGTTACGTTCTCATTGGGGGGAACGTGTAAAACGTAATGAACGTTTATCACGTCATAGCACCTTTGGAGTTGGTGGTCCTGCTGACGTATGGGTTTCACTTGAAACGTGTGAAGATGTGCAGGGGCTAGTAGCAATCTGTGCAGAGCATCGTTGGCCCGTGTTGTTTGTGGGCAACGGGACGAATCTGCTGTTTGCCGATGCAGGCGTGCGTGGTATCGTCGCCCGTATAGCCATCAATGGCTATACCATTGAAGATCATGGCGATGGTACTGCACTTTTAGTAGCAGGAGCTGGTGTAAGCTGGCCGCGTTTATTGAACGAGCTGGCAGCTCTCGGATGGGCAGGACTGGAGTTTGGCCCTGGCATTCCGGGCACGCTAGGCGGGGGAGTGATTAGCAGTGCAGGTGCTCATGGGAGCGACCTGGGGCAGGTTTTGGAATGGGTCTCAGTGCTGGATGCGCGGCAGTGCGCAGAATATCCGGTTGCACCGGTCGTCTGTCGCTATCAGCGAGCTGAGCTGGAGCTAGGTTATCGTCATAGCCGCTTTCGCGCACAACGGCGTGTGCAGTTTGACGAAGATGGTTATCCTATCGCAACCCCTCACAAGCTCATTGAGCCAGCCGAGATCGTAACACAGCTCGGCGTACGTCTACACCGTGCAGACTCCCAACAGCTACGTACCCTCATTGAGGAGTATAAGCTGCATCGTAAGCGAACGCAACCGCCACAACAAAGCGCGGGATCAGTCTTTAAAAATCCAGCTGGGGATCATGCGGGCCGCCTCATCGAAGCCGCCGGTCTCAAGGGCATGATGCATGGCAGAGCGCAGATATCCGAGCGTCACGCGAATTTTATTGTCAATCTAGGGGGTGCAAGTGCTGCTGATGTTGCAGCATTGATCAGAGAAGCGCATAACAGGGTGTGGGAACGATTTTGTATAGATTTAGAATTAGAAGTTGAGTTGCGCGGCGAGTGGAAGGTACCGTAAATATGACACACAAGAGACAACGGCTAGAACAAATAGCTTCACATATGAACAACCGGAATGAGAGCGCAAGCGAAGGTGCCATGAGCAAGCAACGTGAAGCTCGTGGTGCAGTGCGTACCTTGCCTCGTGTAGTGACAACACCCAAGTCAGATCTTTCCACAGCCTGGAATACCTTTGCGCAACGGCAGGAGCTGTTACGTCGTGCACGTGCTAAGCCACAGAAATACATGAAAATGGCGTCACGTACCTATGCTCAGACAGGCTCAAAGGCAGCGAGTGGGCGTACGCGTCCTCCTCGTCGCCAGTTACCGCCGCATCGTACGACTATTCCAAAGCGTAGCGGACGGCTTGTAACTCGCAAAGGCTTACTGTGGCGACTGCTGGGCATTTTTCTTGGCGTACTGGTACTCATCCTGACCGTGAGTTTTGTTTTCAGCAGTAGTAATTTTCGTGTTGAGCAAGTCAATATCGTTGGTACACATAATGGCGCATTGATCCATACCATTCAGAAAATGGGGGTGCAAGGGCAAAACATCTTTCTCTTGAATGCCGCTCTCCTCACCGAGCGTATTGATGGGTTGCCAGTCGTGGAGTCCGTCGATGTGAGCAAACAACTACCTAACCGCTTAATGATTACCGTCGTAGAGCGGGTCCCGGTGTTGCTCTGGCAGACACCGGAAGGCATATATAGTGTTGATCGGTACGGGATCGTCATCGGGCCTGCCAAACAGGTCATGGGTAATGAGCATCTCAATGTTGTTGTAACAGGCTTGAACGACAACGTGAAAGGGAACCAACAGAGCGACAAAGCCGCTACGCATACACGAGTGCAGCTTGTACGACCCGGAATGCGCTTAAATCAGCAAGATATCACGTTTGTTTTAGATGTGTTCACTAATTTGCCAAGAATAACGGGTGTGGATACCTTCAAATTACACTATGATGGTACAATGTATCCTGATACCACAAATGGGCATGGGGTGCAAAGCAGAAAAGGATCGTATAGTGTAGAGAGCCAGGATGGGGGAGCAGATGATGCCAACTCTCTAGAGAACAAGCTCATTGAGTTGCAGCAGATTCTCTCCTTAGCAAAAAATCAACACCTCAATTTGGCGACGATTGACCTACGCTACGGTTTGTATCCAGTGTATACGTTGAAATCGTAATGTGTACAAGTGCATAATATATAGCAGATACTTATGAATGGGATATGTCGAGTTAGTAATAAAAGTTTTCGTAATGCGTCTCACAATTATACCCCTCAATTTTAGGAGTGTAAATCGTGCAAGAGCGGGTGATCGTCGGTATCGACGTTGGAACAACAAAGATCTGTGTCCTAGTCGGTGAGCTTGATCGCGACGGGAAGCTGAATATTGTTGGCGTTGGCACCTGCCCTTCACAGGGGTTGCGCCGTGGGGTGGTGGTGAACATTGAGGAGACCGTCACCTCCATTGCAGCGGCGCTAGACCGTGCCGAACGCCTTTCAGGGAAAAAAATTGTCTCGGCATACGTGGGCATAGCAGGTGGCCATATCATCTCTGAGAATAGCAGGGGCTTTGTCGCCATCTCTCCCAGCCATCGCGATATCGTACAGAATGATATTAGCCGTGCTATTGAAGTCGCGCGTGCTATTGCAATGCCCGCCAACCGTGAGGTGATCCACGTCATTCCGCGCGGGTATGTTGTTGATGGGCAGGAAGGCATCAAGAATCCCATTGGTATGTCTGGTTTTCGTCTTGAAGTGGAGACGCATATCATTACCGGAGCGGTTTCTTCTATTCATAATCTGATCAAATGCGTACATAAAGCGCAGGTAGAGATTGAAGATCTTGTACTGGAGCCATTGGCTTCTAGTGAAGCGGTATTGGCGGATGGTGAGACAGATCTTGGCGTTGCACTCATCGATATTGGCGGGGGCACGACCGATATCGCCGTCTTCACAGACGGTGCCATCTGGCACACGGTGGTGCTACCGGTTGGAGGTAACTTAATCACCAGCGACATTGCGATTGGCTTGCGCTTACCGCCGGGCGTAGCTGAGGAATTGAAAGTAACGTATGGGCACTGCGATCCTTCGACTATCGACGAAGATGATATGATCGACTTATCTCAGTTTATGCCTGATTGTAATGATCTGGTGCCGCGCAAACTACTGGCTGAGATTATCCAAGCGCGCGTTGAGGAACTATTCAGCATGGTACACGAGGAGATCAAGAAATCCGGTTATGATGGCTTATTGCCAGCTGGTATTGTCATGACTGGTGGTACGGCTGAATTGCCTGGTATCCTCGAAGTTGCAGCTCAGATCCTGGATCTGCCAGTGCGTCTTGGCTCGCCGCTGGGTCTGCATGGCCTAGCTGACTCGATTAGTCGTCCGGCGTATGCCACCCCTGTTGGCTTATTGCTCTGGGGGTTGCGTCACACCTCACTGCTGATTGAAGATGAAGAGCCGGAAGAAGAGGAAGCAAGTGATATTTTATCGCGTTTTGGTCGCTGGTTGCGTGCATTTATTCCTTAGACGCAGTTTCTAAATTTGGTCCGAGAAGGTGTATAGAAGTTCCTTCTCGTTCGTTCTACAAATTAGAGACTCGAAAGGGGGCCACGAAAATGTTACCTATAGGAAATCATCAACTTGAGGGCTTCGCCCAAATCCGTGTGATCGGTGTTGGGGGCGGAGGCAGTAACGCGGTAAACCGCATGATCCAGGCCAATATGGTGGGTATTGAGTTTATCGCTATCAATACTGACGCCCAAGCCTTGCTGCTGACCGAGGCTCCACATCGTATCCGAATTGGCGACAAGCTGACTCGTGGCCTCGGTGCGGGTGGTAATCCTGGCGTTGGCAGCAAAGCCGCTGAAGAAAATGCTGAAGAGATCTATGAGGCGCTCAAAGGCTCCGATATGGTCTTTATTACAGCTGGTATGGGGGGCGGTACCGGAACGGGGGCTAGCCCGGTTGTTGCTCAGATTGCGCGCGAACTTGGTGCGCTCACGGTGGGTGTTGTCACCAAGCCCTTTGCTTTTGAGGGGAAAAAGCGTCAGCTTTCCGCTGAAGAGGGCATTGCGAATCTAAAGCAACATGTGGATACGCTGATTACGGTACCTAACGACCGCCTCTTACAGGTCGCTGACAAGCGCACCCCGTTATCTGAGGCCTTCCGCTTAGCTGACGATGTACTGCGTCAGGGTATTCAGGGCATCAGTGATCTGATTACGGTGCCTGGTCTGATCAATCTAGACTTTGCGGATGTGAAAACGATTATGTCTGCCGCTGGTTCGGCGCTGATGGCTATTGGTGAGGCGAGCGGCGAAACACGCGCTATTGATGCTGCTCAGATCGCAATTGCCAGTCCGTTGCTTGATATTGATATCAGTGGTGCTCGCGGTGTGTTATTTAACATTACGGGCGGGATGGATATGACATTGTTCGAGGTGAATGAGGCTGCGGACATTATCAGCCGTGCGGCACATCCTGAAGCCAATATCATCTTTGGGGCCGTGCAAGATCCGCACTTTGATGGCAAGGTCAAAATTACGGTGATTGCTACTGGTTTTGACGGCACAACTGGGCGCGCCTCGGTTGCAAATCCTCACAGCCAGAATCAGTACACGCCGCTCCGCCCGGAGTATGATCGCAGCAAGGTCTATCATTCATCCTCAAATGGCATAGCTAGTAATAGCTCTGCGCTGTCGCGTTCTGTACAGCCGCCGTCTTATGGACCGCCGCCGCCAGTTGCACCAAGCGGGATGAACGTCTCTAATCATCCTACAGGACCGTTGCAGCAGGAACGCCCTGAACGTATCGTGCAACCGTCACCGGCGCTTTCTGAGATGGGTCGTCAGCCTAATGCGGGTACGTCCTCACCGATGTCTGATACTGGTCGTCATCGTGCTATGGGTGGTATGACGCCGCCCATGCCCGCGCGCGAGCCTATCCCGATTATTGAGGATGAGGATGAGGAGTTTGATCCTGAGCAGGATGAGGAGATGGAGAATGTACGTACGAACCTTCCCGTGCCCGAACCGGAGCATCAGGCTTTATCTCAGCGGGGTGTCCAGCAGCGCCATGTGCGCCGCGTTGATAAGGGAGATTTTACACGCAACCGTAACAACCCTTCGGGTGATGTGATCGATATTCCTGCATTCTTGCGGAAACGTTAGATTATAACAAGAAGATTATCATATAAGGAAGGCAACATTGCACGTGCAATGTTGCCTTCCTTATATGATAATCTTCTTGTTGATTAGACGTTGCGTGTTTTTCCCAGGTTTCCGGGGATCTCTTTGTCAAGGCCGATGTGGTTGACGACCACGCGCACACCGGGGATACCCACCATTTCTCGTTCTAACGTATATTTCATTTCTTTTTTCGGTACGTCGCCGTACAGGTTCAAGATATAGTTTTCGACGAGTATTGAGAGATCTCTGGCACCTGCAAGCTTACCCTGAGCAAGCAATTTTTCGAGCCGTACGTTGGCCATACGCAGGATGGCATCCTCTGCGACGATGAAGTTGCGTACGCCAGCGACATAAGGCACTTGTTGGATGGCCTCTTCCAGCTCTTGTCGTTGCGCCTCAAGTTCAACTTTGCCATAGAGTGCTAGAGTTACGCCATCATTTTCATTTTCGTTCTCAATTTCGACTCTGATGGGGTGTGCGCTCCATGCGGTGCTGCTGACTGTAACAACGCGTTCGGCAACCTCACGTGCTTGTTCCAGCGCGGCCTGAACCTCGGCTTTCGTGATTGGTCCCTGGTGGCTATGCGTGGCTTGATGGGCTGATACACCCATAGGATCTTCCAGACCCCACCCTAAAATACACACCAGGATGAGTGGCGCTCCGATAACTGCTAGCCAGGGAGCATCAGGAATGAATAACAGTCCAATTGTGGTAATGAAGATAGCCAGGCTCAAAATCAGTGGCCAGATGCTGGGATTTGGCAGGTGGATATGGTGTTCCTTTGCCGCCAGATCCTCGCTCGCCTCTTGCTGTACTTTGAGGGACGGCGTCAACTGGTCTGTCATGAGATGAGCACCTTGAAGAGATGTTTCCATAAGCTCTCCTATGCAAATTATTGTCAAGCGGGGACGACTTGCAATAGTAGTCCCTTCATTAAGCATACCAAATATGGTAAGTTCGTGCAAGGTGGGTGGTGGGGTGGCGTTTTGGCGCTGTTTTGGCCGTAGTTACAGAAAAGGAAGGTTCGCATTTAGGTAAGTTCAACACCCACAATGCTATTCTTCCCAGGCTCCATTTTTGCAAGTTTTAGTGCAAGGTATACTTCACGAAAAGATTTGCCGTATCCTATAGAGCATGTCAAGCCTGATGTCTTCTCTTTATATATTTCTTGAATCTCATGCAGAGCTGGCTCATTGAACTCTGCTTTGAAGAGAATATCATCTCCAGCCGCAAAGATGATAGCACTTTCTCTCAGATTGGTCTTGATGTATTTACCTACAGCATCAATGGCAGAAGTTACAGATTTGCTCATATTCTTAAACTTTTTCTCATCACGTTCTGATAGAAACATTTCTTCTAATTTTATTCCTGTATTATCACCATCTAAACCAAAGTAATATATACCACCTGATGTTCCGTCAGAAGCCGACAGCTTTATAATCTTCTTTGGTGGTTCGATATAATCTCCACTAGACAAAATTGGATAAATAATATCAGTGTAAAATTCTATAAAAGGGAAAGACATCTTAACAGATAGGTCAGCCTTAAAGCGCTCTTCCTTTGTCAGTATCGGACCTTTATGTGTAGTGCTATTGCGCAGGTACCGCATAAAATCATTAAATCTTCTGAAAAATTCAAAATCAAAATCTGATGGTGTTCTCCCTTCCATTCTTGACTGTATGAGACCTAATTTATCCCCAAATGTCATTTTTGTTTCTCTTGTAGGAGTGTTTGCTAGAATAAATTTTTCTAGAAGAAGGGTGATTAGATCCTCTATACTGGCAGAAATAGCACTGCTAGCAATGCGATAAATTGCGTTATCTTGTTTCTGATCGCCTTGCAATTTAAGTTGGACGGCATGAGTGAGATTATCTTCAAAAAATCTTTTATCTGACTCTACACCATTTATCTGAATATACTTTTCAGTATGTTTTTGTATGATTTTCTTATACCTTACCATTTCAGTAAGATTAAGGTAGGTAATATTATCAAGTTGTGTGGATTCTGGTAGTCGTGTATACGCCGCTTGCAGAAGGTCCAGAGGAAGAAATCCTCTTTTCTCCGCTCGTTTGAATAACACTATAGTATCAATTGCATATTGATGTTGAAGGTCTAAGATATAAGCAACATTAGATAGCAGATTTTTGTATGTAGTTGTGCTATTTGTAAGATCTACAATGATGTTTGAGGTACGCGATAAGGAACCATTGATTATATATTCTATGTATTGTACAAAATCTTCAATTGATTGGGATGTTGTATCTAGTTCTACTGTTCTATGCACTAAAATCTTAATATCTACATTATTTTCTTGTAGATAATTCATCCACTTCACGGGAGAAGTGCTGCTAGTGACATGAGGAGGTTGATCGGTATCGTCAATGCCATGAAGAATCTTATAGGAATCAGCAGTATGTATGACAAAGATATTTTGAACTGGTTCCTTGAACAACTCGACAGCTTTACTATACGCAGCAATAATAGAGTTAGCAAAGGTAAATTGATTGGTATTTCCTAAAATTATCAGGGCACTCATAAAACAGTCCTCTCGCCAACTCCGGGGATCTTAGCAGATTCTTTAATAGAGAAGCGTGCCCAAGAAGACCGGGAAGATTAAGACTTTCACTTATGCGCTTAGTTTATGGTA
>VBJK01000102.1 GCA_005879655.1 Chloroflexota bacterium
CAAGCTGCACAAAGTTATTTAAACATTCCTACCTTGATAGAAATAGCTAAACGGTCGGGAGCGCAAGCAGTGCATCCCGGTTATGGCTTTCTCGCGGAGAATGCGAGCTTTGTGCAGGCGTGCGAGGAGGCGGGACTCGTCTTTGTTGGTCCGCCAGCGGAGGCACAGTTAGCAATGGGTGAGAAGACGGCTGCCGGCCGCACTGCCCAGGCGGCAGGGGTTCCCATTGTTCCCGGTGCGATGAGCGATGTGGAGGATGATGCACAGGCCCAGGAGATTGCAGAACGGCTAGGCTATCCGATCTTGTTGAAGGCTGCGGCAGGTGGTGGTGGCAAAGGTATTCGCTTTGTGCGTGCTGCCAAAGATCTGCTCTCGTCATTGCGTACGGCGAGAAGTGAGGCCCGTAGCGCATTTGGCGATAGTCGTGTCTATTTAGAAAAGGCTATTACGCCCGCACGCCATATCGAAGTACAGTTTATTGCCGATACGTACGGCAATGTTGTGCATCTCGGCGAACGCGAATGTAGTATTCAGCGCCGCCATCAAAAACTTATTGAAGAGTCGCCGTCGCCAGCGGTTGACGCAGCACTACGTGCACGCATGACTAAGGCAACGGTGGAGCTGGTGCGCTCCATTCGCTATGTCAATGCCGGAACGGCAGAGTTTTTAGTGGGGCCGGACGGGGATTTCTATTTCCTGGAGGTGAATGCTCGTATCCAGGTGGAGCATCCCGTGACTGAAGCTTGTACGGGTATCGATCTCGTACAGGAACAATTTCGCGTTGCGGCTGGTCTACCGCTCTCATTCACACAGGATGAGATTACGCTGCATGGTAGCGCTATCGAGTGCCGTATCTCGGCGGAAGATCCTGAGAACCGGTTTTTGCCTGCGACGGGTACCGTACTGGCCCTGCAAGAACCCTCTGGGCCGGGTGTGCGCGTGGATAGTAGTCTGTATGCTGGTTTGCAGGTCCCGCTCTTCTACGATCCGCTACTCTCCAAACTGATTGTGTGGGGGAAGGATCGTCAGCAGGCTATTGCCAGAATGCGGCGTGCTCTGACGGAATATCAGATTGTTGGTGTTCGCACAACGCTGCCCTTCGCTCGCTGGCTGATGGCACAGGAACGCTTTATTGCGGGCGATCTCTCGACCGATTTTATTGCGGAGACGTGGGACACGCGCCCAAAGGATGCGGTAGCTGAGCATGATGGTGAACTGAGTCCAGCACAGGTTGCAGCGCTGGTGGGTGGCCTCTTGATGCAGGCTCAGGTGACAGAGGAGAAGGCGCGACGGGGTGCTACTGCGGGTGATCAGGGTGAAGTTAGTCGGTGGCGGGACGCGGCACGGCGGGGGATTTTGGGGAGGTGAAGTTCCTCCCCCGCCAGGAGAGTTGTGCATGTATAGAACGTAGCTGCGCAATAAATTGCGCAGCTACGTTCTATACATGCATTTAGGTGATAGCTTACGTACAAGAATTAGAATGAGATACAATTGTAATGTTCATGATTTGTGTCCTGTTTGCGATAAGATAGGGGAGAGGCGGCGTATTAGGACAGTGATAAGCACCATGTTGGGGTGAGTAATGTGATTTTCCATCGCTGAGATTGATGTAGAACCATGCCGCATAGGTTGTACCAGTCTCCACTCTTACAACTGAGCCAATGGTATAAGCCATCGTACCAACCCCAGAAAAGCAAATGACGTTTCCTTCTTGAGTGAAGAACTTCAAGATACCTGCATCAGTGGTCGCTGCGGAGCATGTAATAAGATGAATAGGTGGAGGAATAGGCGTAGGGGTAGGTGTTGGTATTGCTGTTGGTGTTGGTGTTGGTGTTGGTGTTGGCGTAATAAGAGGTGGAGCAGCAAAAGAGTTTATAGGGGCATCACGGATGGAATTAGGTGGTGGAGGTAAAGGGTGCATCATAAAAAACTGAACTATTGCTAGTAGTGCGGCTAGAGCACCTACAAAACTGCTTATAGTAGCGATAATGGTACGCATTTTTATCCGTGGTCGCTTCCTTTGCGGTTGTCTCATGTTCTGCATTATAAACCTCTTTATCATAGTTTTGCGTAAATATCAATAAGTAGCAAAATATCAAGATGAGTATATATAAACTTTTGATTTTCGTCAATGGAAAGGATACAGAAAGCAAGAGTCAAAAGAGAGGACCGCTCACAGCCGTATGCGCATACGACTGTGAGCGGTCCTCTCTTTTGACTCTTGCTTTCCTACTTCTCTTCCACCGGAGGTGGCAATTCAAACGTAGGCGGCGTCAGCCCATATCGCTTCACTGCTTCGGCCTTTAGACGCTCGACAGCCTCGTAGGGCACGTAGCGACCGCCAAGTGGCGTAGGATGAATGCCAGGACCGTGAAAATCAGTGCCGCCGGTAGGAATCAGATCGTACTCGTCGGCAAGTGCACGTAAAGCCTGCTCTTGCTCTGGTGTATAGGGACCATAGTAGGTCTCTAAGCCAACCAGACCAGCACGCCGTAAGCCGGGCAACCAGTTGCGCAACTCACTCAGACCGGGTAGCTCGATCGGGTGAGCCATGACTGACAGACCGTTCGCGCTGGCAATCAGCTGCACAGCGTCCTCTGGCGTCAATTTATAGCGCGGTGCATAAGCAGGACCGCCCTTACCAATGTATTTGTCAAAAGCTTCGCCAATACTGTGCACATAGCCAGCTTCCAACAATGCCTTGGCAACGTGAGGCCGCCCCACAGCTCCCGCTGCAATCTCGCGTACACGCTCCCAGGAAACGGCTACCCCTTGCTCGTTCAGCAACTCAACCATGCGCTGACCACGACGCTCACGTGCGTCACGCAAGACCCGCAAAATGTCCTGGAATGCCGGTCGCTGATACTCTATAAAATAGCCGAGCACATGTACTTCACCGCCACTCACGTCCGTATTAATCTCGATACCAGGGATAAAATCGATATCCAGTTCGTGCGCGGCTTGAGCAGCTTCGTCTAGGCCATCAGAGCTATCATGATCGGTCAGAGCCAGCACGCGCAAACCAACCTCCTTTGCGCGATGCAGTAGTTCGGTTGGATAGTATATACCATCCGAAGCTGTAGAATGTGTATGAAGATCTATATAATTAGACACAAGCAGTTCTCCTCTAGCGAGCGTAATCGACAGAACGCGTCTCACGCACAACACAGACTTTGATCTGCCCAGGATAATCCAGGCTCTCCTCAATCTTATGAGCAATCTCACTAGCAAGACGTGATGCCGCAAACTCATCGACCTCTTCGGGCTTGACGATAATACGAACCTCACGGCCTGCTTGAATGGCAAAGGACTTCTCTACGCCGGTAAATGAATTTGCGATATGCTCAAGCGCCTCAAGACGCTTAATGTACAGATCAATGGTCTCGCGCCTGGCTCCTGGCCGGGCCGCAGAGATTGCATCCGCAGCCTGCACGATTGCAGCCTCTAATGACTGTGGTTCCGTCTCACTCGCGTGATGTGCTACCATAGCGTGAATAATCTTTGGTGATTTACCAAAGCGGCGAGCTACTTCTCCTCCTATAATAGCATGAGGTCCTTCAACTTCCTGGTCAATTGCCTTGCCCATGTCATGCAGTAGAGCAGCGGTCTTACATACATTTACATCGGCTCCCAGCTCATGCGCCATAGTGGCGGCAAGAATCGAGACTTCAACTGAATGGGCGAGGACATTCTGACCATAGCTAGTGCGGAAACGCAACCGTCCAAGGATCTTGAGCAGCTCCGGCTGTAAGCCAGGCACATTCGCTTCCAGTGCAGCATTCTCGCCCGCTTCACGGATCAGCGCATCCACCTCCTGACGCGCTTTCGCCACCACATCCTCAATACGCGCCGGATGAATACGTCCGTCAAGAATAAGCTTTGTCAGGGCGAGACGAGCAACCTCACGGCGCACCGGGTCAAAGCCAGAGAGAATGACCGCTTCCGGTGTATCATCAATAATCAGATCCACACCCGTAGCAGCCTCTAAAGCGCGAATATTACGGCCCTCACGGCCAATAATGCGCCCCTTCATTTCGTCATTGGGCAAGAGCACTACAGAGACAACGGCTTCGGCCACCTGGTCCGATGCACAACGCTGAATCGCCAGCGTAATAATTTCACGTGCACGCGCCTCCGCCTGTTCACGAGCTTGCTCTTCGATGAGACGGACACGGTGTGCAGCTTCCGTGCGCACAGTCTGTTCAATACGAGCAAGCAATATATCTCTGGCCTCAGCTTCGGTCAATTGTGCAATCTGCTCAAGCGCACCCAACTGTTCCATTTTATAGCCTTCCGCCTCCTCACGCGCTTGCTCTACACTGCGCTCTTTGACTGCTAATCTCCGTTCGCGCTGTTCCAGCGCCTCCATTTTGCGTTCAAGATTTTCCTCTTTCTGCTGTATACGGCGCTCCTGACGCTGTATCTCAGCTCGTCGCTCCGCATTTTCTCGTTCTATGGTTGCCCGAAATAGAGCAGTTTCTTCCCGTGCTTCCCGTAAAGCTTCACGCTGCTCAGTTTGCACTTTCAATAAGCTGCGTTCACTCTCTTCTTTCAGGCTGCGCAGGCTCTTTTCATACTGCGCTCTATTTTTCGTCTTCTCATAAAGGTATCCCACAAGGTAGCCCACTAAGAGAGCGATAACAACCCCCAGAATGGCTCCTACGACTAGGAATAAGACGTTCAACTGTGATAACGACACTGCGGCCCACCTCCAATTAAGTAAGGGCGATCAGGCCTCTAAAGGCTTGAAGATAATATCATTGTTTAGAATCATGTGCAGTATATATGCTATCTCCGGCGAACAAGATGTAAAGGTATACTATGCGCCAAGCATACTATATAGGAGTGTTAACAATACGTCAAGAAGCAGTTTCTGGGTGAGGCACAGAAGTCGCAAAGAGAGCGCGAAAAATCCGATGCGGCAGATTTTTCACGCTCTCTTTGCGACTTCTGTATTGCGTGTTAGCTGCCCTAAACAGCCCAATGTCCCGTGATAAACTGTAAAGTAAAGAAGGCCAGAAATGCCGAGGATAGGATGAGATAACTATGGTGAAACCATGGCCGCCGTCCCAGACGAGCCAGGATGATGAAGCCAACAAATACCTCAAGCACCAAGCGCTGCATCAACAGTAAAGGATCGTATGGCAGACCGGCGGCAGTTCCTGGCGCAACTGGGAAAAGTAGCGCATAACAAAGCACCATAAACCCGAAGAGGATGAAGGTCCATTGATTACCTGCGAGCCGCTCAGGACCCAATAGAGCAAGTGCTATCAGTATGAGAAAGAGCAAGAGAGCACCTAGATCAATGATGTTATGCAGGGTGAAGAAACCGAAACGTGGCGCTGTCATGATAAATTTAAGTGCAAGTAATGGCGCTACCCAGGGCGGACTGATCGTCCCGCGCGCTAGCAACGGCGTGTGGATAAATGCGAGCGGATCGCTAAAGCGCTGAGACAATGCATATGCGTAAACGCCCAGACCCAACGGAATCAAAAATACTGCAAAGAAACTCAGTAGCCGCGTAAATGCATACCCTCGCCTTTTTTTACGCCATTCATCCACAAACAAAGGAAAGCTCTGCCTTGCATATTCGCACAGGAAGATGATAAGAAGGAATAAACCGATAAAATTCGTTAGAGTCGCTAATCCACCAAAGAGGCCAGCCAACCACCATAAGCCTTGTCGCATCGCATAGAAACTCAATAGCATGAAGAAAAGAAAAAGCGACTCTTGATAGCCCGCGAAGAAGAAGAGCGCAGTAGGAAAGATGGCAAGATAGACTACCGCCCGTCGTGCAGTCACCTCGTCAAACTCCGTCTCAACCAGACGGTAGAAAACAAGCAAGGTCCCCAAAAAAGCCACATTGGAGATCAGCATGCCGCAGAGCAAGATATCCTTGTGCGTCATCACAGATAACACGTGCTCTAGTGCAGGAAACAACGGAAACAAAGAAGTATCATCCTGGCTCACATAACCCTGCGCTGCGATAGTAGCGAAATGGGCGGCATCCCAGCGATTCCACGTGTAAATCACATCATGCAACGAAAGCGAACCGGGCCAGTCATTGGGAATTGAAAAGAGGATACCACCAAAATACGTGAGCAGAAGAAAGATTAAACGTGTAATCATAAAAACGGGAAAGACAGCTACTACCGCACCCCACCAGGATTTGAGACTAATACGCCAGGCCTCCATCTCTAGATCCAGTCCTTTGCCCCGTAACTATGCAATTCATTGTGCCTTTATTACAATAAATTGCATAATTATGGATATTTTATTGCTTATACATTACATGCAAGCACACTTGAGAACAAAAATAACCGCTTGTAGTATACATTACATCGCAGTACTCTTGCCCTGTGTTAAAGGCCGTTTGGCATCTGCATCCACGAGCGGTGTTGTCGCAGGAATGCGCTTGAAGCGCCGTGGCACAGCAGCAGGTATGGGTGTAACAGGATTGGCCTTGAAAGTAGCTTTGAGCGGCTGCGAAACCTCGCGCAACTTGAAGACTTCAACCGCAACGCGCAACTCTTCAACCTGGCGCGCTAAATACTCCAGATTTTGCGTAGCTCTACGTGCACTTGCGCTAATGTGCTGTGTTGACTGCGAGACTTGCTGCATGACATCCTCAAGGGCATTGAACGAGTGCAACTGCTGTGTCGTCATCTGGTTAATCACATCCATTCCTCGTGCCTGATGCTCTACCGCAGCAAAGATAGTCTTCAGGGAAGCCTCAGCATCTTCAGCAAGTTTTGCCCCCTGTGAACTTTCCCGTTCAGTGTCCTGCATGGATAAGCTAGCTGAGCCAATATCCTCGTGTACACCCTGCACAATCCGAGCAATAGAGCTAACCTGACTGGTGGTTCGTTCCGCAAGACGTAGAATATCACCAGCAACAACACCAAACCCCTTGCCATGCTCGCCAACGCGAGATGCTTGCACAGCTGCATCGTGCGCTAGATGATTCATCTGTTGTGAGATAGTGGAGATAACTGTAATAATCTGATTGATATCACTGGAGTGTTTATCTAGCTTCTGCACTTTTATCGCTGTTTCATGCACATTCTCGTGGATACGCTTCATACCATCAACGGTCCGCTGGACAGAGAGCCGCCCCTTCTGAATAGCAGTTTGTGTATCTCGCACCAGATCATCCAGCTTGTGCGTACGATCAGCAACCAGGCGACTGGAATGCGTCATCTGCTTTACCTTTACCGTCGCCTCAGCGATCTCTTGCAACTGCACAGTACTCATATTCACTAACTGAGTGAGCATAGTGCGCGCTATGACGGTAGAAGTTTCTACCTCACGAGACGCGATCTTCACACGTATGATCAGGCCACCCAGCACCCCAACCATATTATTAAAGAAATTTGCCAGAGACTGTAGCATGCCGGGCATTACCTCGGCATATACTTGCAGGTCCCCTTCACCGATCCCCCTCACTTCGCTTACCAGCTTCTCAATTTGTCCCTGTAGCTCATCGCGCCGCAGCTCCGCCTCCTGAATCTCATCGCTTCCCCTGATAGTAATCCGTGCCTCGCTATCGCCTTTACTGATACGCTGCGTGAGAACTGCCAGCTCATGCAGGGGCCGTGTAATAGTAAGATTTATGACATATCCGACAATAACTACCACACACAAGATAGCCAGGAAAGCAACGCTAGCGAAAATAGTGAAACGTAGCCTGGATGCTTCACCGATCGTAGTGACATCATCACTTACCGTATGCGCGAGAGCCACGATAGCAGTCCAGTTCTCTTCTAACGGAGTATAGCGCTCGTTGGCAACGAGTAGCAGTTGATAGACCTTCACGGATGGCTGATTTAGCTTGAGCGCCTGTAGCAGCTGGTTCTGAGCGTGCAGGTACGCTGGCCACTGTTCACTCATAACACTACGAAGCGTGTTCTGCTGATCTCGCTCGATAGTTGCGAGCGTTTTATTACCGACAAGCTGCTCGCGTACGCTCCCCATGTTGCTAGAGCTACCAACCAGATAGTTCTGCTGAAACTTGGTCAGTATTTGACCAAAGAGAGTTTGCAGCGTGTTTATCTCACTATTCAGTTGGCTCTCTAACTGGAGCGTGTGGGCATCATGCGCAGTACTCACAAACTTCGCGGCATGAAGCGTAGCCAGATCAGCGTTCATCTGTTGCAAGGTCTGCAACTGCGCCGTTGCTATCCCAACAGCATCGGCACTCACCCGTACCGCCTGTCCATGCACGCCGAGCGCTTGCATGTAAGCGCCAGCGAGCAAGAAAATGATCAGCCCTGGAATAACGGCCACGATCAGCGAAGCAAAGAAAAGGCGGCGATAGATCGAGGTTTGAGCAATCCATTTCATAGCGATCTCCTGCGATGAACAGAGGGAGGCATAGTAGCACCAGTATGCGATACAATATCAGGCGTAGCAGGCACAAGCGCACGATTGACATGTTGCTGATCAACTGCTGGCTTCTCACGCAAAGGTGCTGTAGAGATTCTTTTACTGCTATCCTGATCACTGCATACTTTCAGAGCTGCTACAGCAACGCGTACTAACTCGACCTTTTGGGCCAGACTCTGTATATGCTGTGCAACCATTTCTATATTTGTATTATGATGTTGTATCGTATTTGCTATATGCTGCATCACTTGCAGGGTATGATGAGCCGCTTGCCAGTGTTGTGTTGCCATCTGGTTAATAGCGCTAATTTCCTCAGTTTGGCGCTCAACACTTGTGAAAACGCCACTCAGTGCTTCCCCCATATCCTGGATAAACCTGGCTTCCTGCACTGTTTCTTGCTCGGTATGGTGCATAGAAGTTGTTGCAGTGGCAATATCGTCGCGGAAGTTCCTCACCATACGCGTAATCAGGTGAGCATGATTTTTGGTCTGTTCGGCCAGTTTGCGAATACTCGCCGCCACTGGAGCAAAACCACTGCCATGCTCGCCAGCGAGTGCAGCCTGAATGGCAGAGTCCAGCGCCAGTCGATTGGTCTGATAAGCGATAGCAGAAATCACCTCGACAATGTTATTGATCTCCGTCGAGCGTTCACCCAACGTCTGCACTTTTCTGGCTGTCACCTGCACATTCTCCTGGATATGTCTTATTTCATCGATAGTACGCCATACAGCTTGCTGTACCTCAGTGGCACTATTCTGCGCCTCATCAGCGACCGTATGCAGCTTCTGCGCATGATGTGCAGCTTCATAGCTGACATGTGCCATCTTCTCAATACCCGTAGCAGCCTCAACAACCTGTTGAATTTGTTGATGCCCCGTTTTTATCGGTTGTGCCATCTGCTCAAGAAGCTTCACTGTCGCAAATTCTACTTCATGCGCAGAGTACTTGATACGCATAACTAGCATTTCTAACTCGTTAATCACATGGTTAGAGGGAGCGACCAGCATACCAAGCATATTATCTGCCACTTCGGCTCGTAGCCGTAAATCTCCTTGTGTGATTCCTTTTATATCGTCAACCAGCTTTTCAACCTGCAAGCACAGTGTCTCGTGCTTTGAACGCGTATCCTCGACCAGTTGCTCAATATTATCGAGCATGTTATTCATTGAGTCGGCGACCCTGCTCAGTTCATCACGACCACTGACCCTAGCACGAAGAGTCGTCTCACCTTGCATAACGCGTTTAGTTAAGGCGACCAGCTGGCGAAGACGTTTCGTAATGGTCAGACTGAACAATGAAGCGACAAAAAAAACAAGCACCATTGAAGCCAAAATTGCAGCAATGATGCTAAAGAGCATAGGATTAAGCTGCGACGGACCCAAATTGACGGCCACGTTGTTGATCTGTTTGGCAAGCGTCACGATCTGCCGCCAGCTCGCCAATAATGGAGTAGAGAGGGCATCCGCTTGCTGTAACAAGACAGCAACTCTGGCTAGAGGTCGCCGAGTAAGTGCCAGCAGGTATGTATCCTGAGCAGCTTTATAGTGCGGCCATTGCTGGTGCAAAATCTCATCAAGAAGCTTGTGCTGCGTAGTAATAATGGGTGAAGCATGGTTATTCTGCAACAAGAGTGAGCGCAGACTAGCCATTGCGCCAGCGGTGGCCAGCTGATACTGCGCTTGATACTGCACAACGTTACGATCGAAATTATCCTCTAGTGTGAGCACACGCAAGATCGTAGCCCGCTCATGATCAGAGATGGCATGGTCAGGGCCGCCGTTGAGCGTGATGTCTACTAGCAACGTGGCCAAGAGCGCATGCATACTTTGCAGATGCGTTAACTCAGTGGTAGTGATCTTGATGGCCTGATTACTTGACTGGACGGCACCTCCTGCGGCATTCCATGACTGAAAATAGCTATCAGTCAAGAGGATAACAATGATCGCAGGAATAATGACAGCCCATGCAAAAGTAAAAAATAGGCGCAGAAAAACAGGGGTGTTATTGACCCATCTAAACACCTTGCTCCCCTTCCTCGGGTAATACATAAAACTCAAATACTGCCCGTTGTATCATGAGTAGTAAATGAAGGTTTTCACAAAATACAAGTAATTTTCAATAAAAACCTCCACAGCGACATTGGCTGCTATAGTCTGGGTCGCTCAATGGGAGACCATCATTCGCACGATCACTATACAATACTCGATATATTAAAACAATACAACCGTATAGTAGCGTAAAGTTTTCATGTCTTCTTTAAGACAATCTTAACACATCAAGTTTTGTGAAAACATGTATTATCTGGTTGGAAGCTTACTTATCAACAAGACATGGAGAAGGACTACTACTTATTTAGTAGCAAAGTTCCTTCTCCACAGTATGACGACTTCACTAGAAGCATATATTATTTTTGATCAATTATGTATTTATGAGATAGTATCGGAGGGCAACAAGCCACCATGAATGCCTGTCAAACTACAGCCTCTTTCGCGAAGAGTCGAGATGTCTAAACCGAAGCTATGTAGCTTACCACGTAGCAATGAAAGAGCGCGTCTGATAGGACGCAATTCCTGCTGCCAGGTTCCATGATCCTGAGCTTCCTGCAAGCGCTTACGGCAACGCAAGACAGTTGCCTCATTTGCGCTGTTTGAGGAGATATGTGCAAGCAAAACCTCATAAGGGCAATAGTGTGGGAATGCTTGTAGGATGGGAGTAATGACACGTAGCGCATTGACGCTAACTTGCTCAGCCATAAGGACCTCTGGTCCTTCTGAAAGGAGTAATAGAGTGCGGGTTGCCGAGTTTAAAGCAAGCTTTTGACCCTCAAGAAGGAGACCGGGTAAGGGGAAATACAAGACAGTTGGCTCTGTTTGTTTACTCTGTCTAATGTAAGTAGGCTGTCTCTGCTGCATACTCTTTAATCTTTCATGTGTCTTAGCAAATGGAAATAGAACGTTTCGCGGCTTAACTACAAGATGTCCACAAGATTATACACAAAATTACTATGACCTTCATTGATAGAGTACGAGATGTACATGACTATAGATCAGTTAATATGCACATTCACACTTTTGGTCGTCTCACTCCCCTCATAGAACGCTGACGAGCCTGAGCCTGGTCCTATCAGAAATAGCCTGTGCGCGACTTAGCAGCAAATTGGGATAAGTGAGTGAAGAGCTTTATGCTTTTTGTATCTTCGGCGTGCCAGAGAGCATGTCATTGAGGAGCAAGACTATCTGGTGGATAGAGAACAAAAGTTCCATGAAAAGTTGCAGGTCCCCATTAGCCTGCACGCTCTGAGTCATCAACTAGCGATGATTAAAAAACTATTGGGTTGTGCTCCTAATCTCTCTGCGATAATATATATATCATAAATGCGGCGCTCTGTACAGTACGACCATTCAACCAAGATAAATGGGGGGTGCGAAAAGGTGCCTTGTGTTACGTTATTAGAGTGAGAACTTCGCGTTGCCATAATCTCACTAATATGTTGTGCTTTCGTTGTGAATCTCAATAGGCGCTCACGAGCGTGCTATGGCCCTATGGGAGGTTATTGAAAGGCACTATGTCCTTAGCAGAGCGGTCTTTTAGCCATAACAAATGGTTCTCAAGGTCACTAAAGTCGGTCATTAATAGAGGAAAAATAAGCTCTTAACACAAGATTTTTGGCCAGCGTATTAGGTACAATGTTTTATATCAAGTAGACAATATATTATTTTAAGCATTTTCTGTATTAATCCTCTTTCTATTAAAAGTGATATTACGTAGGAGATGCACTTATGCATACTGATAGTAGTGAAGCTCGTACTACTTTATCAATAGATCAACACCCTACAAAAACGCGTACTTCATCAGACAATAACAACTTATACGATCAGGTACAGCATGTAGAGATTGACATTGCTCAAGGCGGTGCAGAGCGTCTCGTGCCCCTCTCTTTTGCTCAACAGCAAATGTGGCTGCTGGCTCAAATGATCTCTCAGGTCCCCGTCTATAACGAGACAGTCATGGTACATCTTCCTGGGCCACTGCATGTTTCAGTACTGGAGCAGAGCCTAAATGAGATCATACGGCGTCACGCCATCTTGCGTACCAGTTTTCCAGTTGTGGATGGTCAGCCTGTCCAGATGATTCATCCCTCATGGAAATTAACGCTATCAACGGCAGATTTGCGGCACTTATCCAGAAACGAAAGTGAGGCACGGGTGCAGGAATTGGCCACAAAACTGGCTCGTGCGCCCTTCGATCTCACTAAAACACCTTTATTACGTGCAGTACTGCTACATTTGGATGCAGAAGCATACTGCTTATGTTTGGTAATGCACCATATCATCTTTGATGCTCGTACACTCCATCAGGTCTTTTTGCCAGAGCTACGGATGCTGTATGAGGCATTTCTGCATGGGCAGCCATCGCCGCTTCCTCCATTACCACGCGAGTATGCTGATTTCGCCCAATGGCAGCAAGAACAAGTCCAGGGTGATGCGCTGCTAGAGCAACGGGCCTATTGGCAGAAACAATTAGCCGGTGTGCACACGGCTCTGGAACTCCCTAGCGATCGCCCATTGCCGCCAACTCCGAGTTATCGTGGGGCCAAGTTTCCTTTTGTGCTGTCCCAAGAATTGACCAAGCATCTTAAAAGGGTGAGCCAACATGCAGATGTCTCTCTGGATATGCTCCTGATGACGGCGCTCCTCGTACTGCTTCACCGCTACACCGGACAAAACGATATTCTACTAGGTAATATCAGTTGGAGGAATGAGCAGGCGCAAGGAACAATGGGCCTGTTTCTCAATACGCTGATAGTACGCGCAGACTTGACGGGTAATCCAACCTTTGACGCACTACTAGCACAGGTACGCAAGGTGGTGCTGGAGGCTCAAGCACATCAAGATGTCCCTTTTGAGACTCTGGTGAATGCGTTAGGAGTAGAGCGTAGTGGGCATCAAGCTATTATCCAGGTGATGTTTTCGCTGGACCCTCCGTCACCGATACTACCATGTGGCTGGACCATCACACGGCCAATGATCGAAACGCATGTGGCCACATGCGACTTGTTTTTTGCACTCCACGATCAAGCAGAGGGCCTTACTGGTTGGCTAGAGTATAATAGCGATCTCTTCGATGCCTCAAGCATTAAGCGCATACTACAGCACTGGGAGGTCCTGCTCGGCGCAATGGTGCTCGACCAAACGCAGCAGCTCTCCGCGTTACCGATCCTGACAGAGCAGGAACGCCATCAACTCATCGTAGAGTGGAATAATACTCAGTTCTCATATCCTGAGGAGCAATGTATCCATCAGCTATTTGAGGCTCAAGCCGAGCGTCTGCCGGACGCCACTGCCTTAGTTTTTGCTGAGCAGAAGATGACGTATGGCGAACTCAATGCCCAGGCTAATCAGCTTGCGCACCATCTGCAACGCAAAGGTGTCGGACCGGAAGTGCGCGTTGGCATTGCTATGGAGCGCTCTTTTACCATGATCGTAGCCACACTCGCAGTGCTGAAAGCTGGCGGGGCGTATGTGCCCCTGAACCCTACTTATCCTGAGGAGCGTCTGAGTTTTCTGCTACAAGATGCTCAACCACTCCTCTTGCTCACACACAAACAATACTTGACAGACTTGCCAGCATATACAGGTCAGATCATCAACCTGGATAGCGAGTGGACGACTATTGCACAGGAGAGCACGCAGCAGGTAATAGGCCAAGCGCAGGCAGCGAGTCTAGCTTATATCATTTATACCTCCGGCTCTACTGGGAAACCTAAAGGTGTATTAGTCACCCATCAAAACCTAGTCAGCTCAACTTTTGCGCGTATTACACACTACGAGCCAATAAAGAGTTTGCTATTACTTTCGCCATTCATCTTCGATGCATCGGTCGGAGGTATCTTCTGGACATTGTGCCAAGGGGGCGCGTTGATCCTGCCTGAAACTGGTGCAGAATTAGAGGTTGCGTCGCTGATCGATCTTATCGTTCAATATCGCGTCTCCCACTTTGTGTGGGCAACCGTCCTCTACGCTCTCTTACTAGAGAAAGCGACAGCTCAACAACTATCCTCATTACGTACAGTCATTGTAGGAGGGGAATCTTGTCCGAGAAGCCTGGTGCAACGCCACTATGAACTGCTGCCCCAGATTCCTCTGTTTAACGAATATGGACCAACAGAAGGAACTGTCTGGAGTACTGTCTATCACTGTCAGCCTCAAAGCACAAGCGCAATAGTGCCTATCGGGCGTCCTATCGCTAATGCGCAGGTCTATCTGCTCGATGCCTATCTACAGCCAGTGCCGCTTGGCGTAGCAGGTGAGATGTATATCGGCGGCAATGGCATAGCACGTGGCTATCTGAACCGACCGGAACTGACTAATGAGCGTTTCATTGCCAATCCGTTCGGTCAAGCAGCAAAAGATCGGTTGTATAAAACTGGTGATATAGCTCGCTATCTATCCACAGGAGATATAGAATTTCTTGGACGTACCGATCACCAAGTGAAAATTCGAGGATTCCGCGTCGAGCCGGGTGAAGTCGAGGAACTGATCCTAAAACAGATCGCAGACGTACGAGAAGTAGTAGTTATAGCACGCGAAGTTGCCCCCGGCGACAAGCGTTTAGTGGGTTATCTGGTGCCAGCCACTAATGCAGCTATTACGCCTAACAGTGTACGTACCATACTCATGGCACATCTACCCGATTATATGATTCCAACAAGCTTTGTATTCTTAGACAAGCTACCACTTAGTGCAACAGGCAAGGTTGATAATGCGGCTCTACTAGCTCTTGAGCCAGCCAAACGAGAAGAGGAGGAAACGTTCGTCGCACCAACACAGATGGCACACTATCAATTGTTGCGCATCTGGGAAGAGCTATTGGATGCGCGCCCTATCGGCATTCGGGATAACTTTTTTCTTTTGGGTGGACACTCATTATTGGCCACCCGCCTTGTTAATCGTATTGAACAGGTTTTTGGAAAAAGGATTGCTCTTACTAGCCTGTTTGCGGGACCAACTATTGAGCAATTGGCAGATGTCCTACAACAGGATGCAGCTTCAGGCTCTCCCCTCATAGCCATTCAAACAGGAGGGTCGAAACGACCATTCTTTTTTTTACATGGCGATTGGACGGGCGGACCTTTTTATTGCTTCACACTCGCGCAGGCTATGGGGTCAGATCAACCGTTTTATGCACTAGGAACATGTGACTTCAACGGTGAGGGGTCCTTGCCTACCGTCGAAAGTATGGCCGCTACTCAAATTGAGTTGCTACGCTCCATTCAACCGGAGGGACCATATCTTTTAGGAGGTTATTGCAATGGAGGCATGATGGCTTATGAGATCGCCAGGCAACTCCAGGCACAAGGGCAACAGGTCGAGCGCCTGATCTTGATAAATCCTTCCAATGCTGAAGCCTTCAAAGGCATTCATGACGTGACTGATCGTATTGGCACACTGTTATGCATGACTACAGTAACAAAAGCAGAATTTTTCTTGCGTATGCGTCATATGCTACGGCATATTTATAGACATGTACGTCCGGCAGATAGCCGAGTAGAAGACTTTCCCAAACTGCTGAGCATCGATGCGAGGCTTGACAAGATGTTTCCTCCAATCGAGGCTCTTTATAAGGATTATGTAGGACTTCTGACATGGATAGTACCGCATTACAAGCCTGGCTATTATCCAGGGAAGATCACCTTCCTTTGGGCTCGTGATGAACTGTTCCTCAAAGATCTCTGGCATAAAGAGTCTCAAGCCAAAGAGATTGAAGAATTTATCTTACCGGGCACCCATATGACTGTGATAACCGAACATATCCACATGTTAGCCAAATCATTGAATACATACCTGAAAGATTCTGCTGAAACAACTTGAGCGCCTTATGTTACCATAAGCCAAAAACGTGAGGTGCCAAAAATATATACAATCATCGTTATTAAAGCAAGACTCCATGAGTAGGATGCAAGGGGAAAAAACGTGCATTTGACCGCTCTTGCTTAACATCCGCAAAATTTTGATTTTTATGTTTGTTTTCAGTAAATAGTTTGTGCAACACACAAATTATGAATATGTCATACAGGATGGTTTTATGAAACAAAACACGATATACCCTATGATTAGTGTTGTCATACCAGTACGGAATGAAGCACCCAACCTTTATTACATCTTACCCCGTATACCAGCTATCGTGAGTGAAGTTATTATTGTTGATGGACATTCAACGGATGATACTATTGCCGTAGCTCAGAAGTTGCTGCCAACGGCGCGCATCATTGAACAGCAAGGAGAAGGCAAAGGGGACGCCGTAAGAGTAGGCTTTGAAGCTTGCACTGGCGAAATTATTGTCATGCTAGACGGGGACGGATCGACCGATCCGTTAGAGATAGAAAGCTTTGTACAAGCGCTGATGGCCGGAAATGATTTTGCCAAGGGCTCTCGCTTCGTCAAAGGAGGGGGAAGTCAGGATATTACGCTATTACGCCGTTTAGGCAACTATGGCTTATGTGCACTCGTCAATATGTTGTTTCGCATTCAGTTCACAGATTTATGTTATGGTTATAACGCATTCTGGAAATACTGCCTTGAATATATACAGCTCGACTGCAATGGCTTTGAGGTTGAGACCCTGCTTACGCTACGTATGCATAAGGCCCATTTGAAGACCGTCGAGGTGCCTAGCATGGAGCATCCACGTATTCATGGCCAAAGTAATCTGCGCACGTTTCGTGATGGATGGCGGGTATTGAGCACTATCATCAGAGAGCGCACGACCCGTGGGCCAGCTTTAGCGCCCCTTCTGCACCTTACACCTAGCTATAACATACCTGAACCATCTCCTTCCTCCGAAGAGATAGTACTATGAGCATTTTCCTTTTAGAAGTGCATATTGCTACAAGGAAGGCAAGTTAAGGAGGATTTCTGTGCATTTCATACCTGAAGCAAGAAAAATTCCTATTCTGATGTATCATAGTATTGCGGATGACGCTAGCCCAAAATTCAAGTCTTTCGCTGTGTCTCCGTCACTATTTGCTGATCAGATGGCATACTTGCAGCAGCACGACTACACGCCTATAAATGTTACGCAGCTCGTACATACATATATGCAGAAGAAAACGCTATTACCAGCGCGTCCGATTGTGATCACTTTTGACGATGGCTTTGCCGATTTTTTTACGCACGCGCTGCCTGTACTTCAGCAGTATAATTTTACAGCCACATTGTATATCACTACTGCATTTGTTAATGGTACCAGCAAATGGTTAGAGTCCGAAGGCGAGGCCATGCGTCGCCTGCTCACCTGGAGTCAGATCCACGAGATTAACGCGGCTGGCATAGAATGCGGTGCGCACAGCCATACCCACCCTCAGCTGGATGTGCTGGATCTCGCCAAGATGCGCGAGGAAGTTGTTTCCTGCAAGAAAGTTCTAGAAGATCATCTGCAAGAGGAAGTCTCCAGTTTTGCTTATCCCTATGGGTATTACACTACGGCTGTGAAGCAAGCCGTCCAGGAGGCCGGGTATACATCGGCCTGTGCCGTCAAATTCACGCTAAGTTCTGAGAAGACCGATCCTTTCGCTCTAGCACGCTTGAAGGTGAGTTCGGATACCAGCGTCAAGCTGCTCGGCGAACTGCTGACGACCGGGCCTGGTGCGATGACAGCGCTCATGTTACGTGCCAGAACTCCTGCGTGGCAATTGGTGCGGCGCAGCTCTATTTTGATGTCGCGTTATGCAGTACAGAAACACTGATCTTTGAGGAGAAACACTGATCTTATGGCGGAGAATATGCTGAATGCTTCAATTATCATTTGTGCCTACACCGAGGAGCGCTGGGACGATCTCATTATGGCAGTGGAATCGGTTCAGCAACAAACCCTGCTGCCGAGCGAAATCATTGTAGTGGTTGATCATAATCCTCGCTTATTTGAGCGCTTACAGGCGCGCTTAACTGGCATTATTCTGCTAGAAAATACTGAACCACGAGGCTTATCGGGTGCTCGCAATAGTGGTATTGCGCGGGCAACGGGAGCATATATTGGCTTCCTTGACGACGATGCGATAGCAGAGCCAAACTGGTTGGAACTGCTACACGCCAATTGTGTCAATCCAGAAATCCTGGGCGTTGGTGGCGTCGTTGAGCCAATGTGGTTATGTGAGCAGCCTGGCTGGTTTCCTGAAGAATTTTACTGGGTGGTGGGTTGCTCTTATGAGAAGCCACCTGATGCTCCCGTAGTGGTACGCAATCCATACGGGGGTTGCTCTTATATGAGAAGAGAGATCTTCGAGGTGATTGGTGGCTTTAGAAATGGTATAGGGCGGGTAGGCAATAGTCCTGTAGGTGGTGAGGAAACAGAGCTGTCGATTCGTGCCAAACAACAGTGGCCACAAAAAAAATTCCTGTGGGAACCTAGAGCAAGGATTCACCATCGTATCGCGCCAGCACGAGCACGCTGGAGCTATTTCTGTTCACGCTGCTATTCTGAAGGTCTCTCGAAGGCTATCATCTCCAAACACGTTGGGGCAAAAGATAGCCTGGCATCCGAGCGCACGTACACATTCCGTACGCTACCGCTTGGTGTACTGCGTGCTCTGCAAGAGGGCCTGATACACCGTAATCCTAGCCGTTTCTTGCGCGCAGGTGCTATCATAGCTGGACTCATGGTGACGACCGCTGGGTATCTCGCTGGCTCTCTTGCCAGACCATCGGCTCATTTTGCCGAGACATGTAACCTTATACCCTTGCCCACCGTTACAGCACCAGAGTATTCAAACATCGAAGGGTAGTCAACCACTGAGGGAAAAGGGACACATATGGAGGGGAATGCAGGAGGACGATGGTTATGAACTGCTTCTGGAGGAGATTTCAGCTGTGAAAATGTCTTTGCACTCGCATATGTTAGTCTGCACGTTAGCTATAACGTCGGGCCTTGGCTTTTCTTACTGGTGGTTTGCGGCACGCCAATTCCCAGAAGCCATTGTAGGTTTTGCCTTGGCCGCTAACTCGGCGATGGCGCTACTTGCCAATTTCTGTTTATTGGGTTTAGGAACCCTGCTCATTACTGAATTACCGCGACGTAAGGGACAAGAGGGATCTCTTGTCAGTATGGCGCTGATTGTCGTTGGTGTGGCGGGTGGATGCGCTGGCGTGCTCTTTGCCATCCTCTCACCCTTCTTAGCACAGGATCTCAAGCCGCTGCAAACAAATATACTGAATATTTTCTTGTTTGCAGCTGGTATAAGCCTCACTTCGATGGTCTTGATTCTCGATCAGGTTTTTATCGCCATGTTGCAGGGAGGTTTACAGCTGTGGCGCAATGCTATTTTTTCCGTTGGGAAACTGCTCGCTCTTTTTGCCGTGAGCAAGTGGGTCTCGCAGGAATTAGGTATAGCAATCTATGCGGCATGGGCTGTCGGTAATCTGCTCTCATTCCTTGTGCTTGTTGGATTAGTCTTATGGAAGGGAAGGAAGTCACAAAGAAATTATTGGCCAAATTGGGGGCTACTGCGCAGGCTTGGGCCAGCTGCGCTACTGCACCACGTACTCAATCTGATCTTGCAGGCACCAACGCTGGTATTACCTCTCGTTGTTACTGCATTGCTGCCTATCTCAGCAAATGCCTGGTTTGGCACTGCTTTGATGATTGTCACATTCCTCTTTGCCATTTCAACAGCACTCACGGTTGTTCTTCACGCAACGAACCCTACGGAGCTGGTTGTCTTGCGCGAAAAGACACGCATGACGGTGAGCGTGGCAACGGTGACAGCTCTGGGGGCGGGCACTGTTTTGCTGATAGGGGCTGAGCCGATATTGAGCCTCTTCGGTCCAGGCTATATTCAAAATTCATCATGGATTCTACGTATCCTTGCATTTGGAGCTTTTCCGCTCATTGTCAAAGATCACTATATAGCAATAAGTCGTATTAAAGATACTGTAGCCAAGGCGATTATTCCGATCGCTGTTGGCGCATTGCTCGAACTGAGTATAGCAAGCCTGGGAGCAAACTTTGGCAATCTCCTCGGTTTTGATGGTCTGCTGGGTTTAAGTTTGGGGTGGGTCATCGCATTATATATCGAGTCGCTGTTTATGTTCCCGGTATTGTATAAAGTCATGACGCATACAACCCTTATTACTGAAGAGCAGATACGGGAAGTCGCGCAAAAACGTACAAACATGCCTGTATTGTCGAACGTTGCGGTCATCTTGCTGCCTGTAGCTGCGATTACGCTCTGGTGCTTCTCTTTGCAGAATATACATTTAGAGCATATGACGAGCCTGGGTCTGATTTCGGTCTTTCCACCAAGCTTGTTGTTTGCGCTGCTGCTCTTAGCCATCAGTTTTTGTGTCGCCTTACAGCGACCGCGCCTCGGCGTCATGCTGCTTCATATTGGTTTGCTCATCTTTATGTTATATGGTATCACGGCCCTGGTTGAGGAAATGCCTCGCTTTGATATCGTATACCGACATGCCGGGTACACCGAATATATTATGCGTAACCATACGGTCGATCCCAATCTGGACGCTTATTTTAGTTGGCCAGGTTTTTTCTCATTGAGCGCATTTGTCACACTCATTGCAGGGTTTCACGATGTACTGGCTTATGCAGCGTGGGTTCCTGTCTTATACAATGTTCTCTACTTTGGCCCACTGTATATGATCTTTTCGTCGTTCACTTCTCATAAACAGCTCATATGGCTAAGCTTGTTTTTTTTCTATGTGACAAACTGGATTGGTCAGGACTATATCTCACCGCAAGGGTTCAATTTCTTTTTGTATCTGGTTATTATTGCTATCTTATTAAAATGGTTTACGCCGTCGCCTACCGAGCGACCACACATACTAGAGCGGCTCTTTAGTCGCATTTCACCGCTAGCGCGGTTTTTCAGGTGGTTGACAACCTCAGATATAAGAAGTGATCCTAGTCAACCAGCGCAGCGGATTGCACTGATGCTCTGTATCATTGCTGTCTTTGCATTCAGCGTCTTCAGCCACCAGCTCTCACCTTTCTTTATTCTTGCTAGTGTAGCTGCGCTGGTTTTATGCCGCCATTCCACCCTGTGGTGGTTGCCATTGGTGATGGTGCTGATGGTAGGGGCCTGGATCTTCTTTATGACGCAGTCATTTTTGGCAGGACACATCGGAGATGTAATAGGGGATGCAGGCAATATTAACGCTTCGGTAGGCCAAAACGTGACGAGTCGTGTTGTAGGAGATCCTGGGCATACTTTCATTGTGGAATTCCGTCTGGTGATGACCATCCTGATCTGGGGTCTGGCTCTGCTAGGCGGTATTCTGCGCGCACGTAAGGGGTATCATGACAGCCCACTGGTGTTGCTGGCGCTTGCACCCTTCCCGGTATTTGTCGTCCAATCCTATGGTGGAGAGGTATTGCTACGTATTTACCTTTTCACACTACCTATTGCAGTCTTTCTAGCGGCCTCGTCCTTTTACCTTACGCCCCGTATACGCACACCAAATTGGGCGATCGTAGCACGCATTGCACTCACGCTTGCCTTATTGGGAGCATTTCTTTTCACGCGTTACGGGAACGAAAGCATGGACTATAAGACAAAGAATGAGGTGACAGGTGTGCAGCAGCTCTATAAAGTTGCACCCCTTGGTTCGTGTTTCTTTCAAACCTGGGGTGGTACTCCCTGGCAGTTTGAGCAATATGAGCATTACCAATTAACCTCTTTCGGACAGGACCAATCTGATCCTTTAATTATGAAAGCTATAATTACGCAGGACATTCCAGGTATTGAGCAATACATAACAAAGACCATGACGCAGAATAACCCGCAGTGCTCCTTGGGATATCTGATTTTCACGCACAGTCAGAATGTGGCCTTTGACTTAACTTCTGGCTTCCAACCGGGTATACTAGATCAGTTAGCAAAAAAGATCAGTACATCTCAGGATTTCAAACTTATGTATAGCAACCCTGATGTCCAAATCTTTCTATTCGTTGGCACAACAAAGGGTGGACAATGATCATGCGATTCCCATGGCTGTGGCCTGTGATCATCTTACTCTCGACCATCGCAGCCAGCATAGTTACTTTTATCACACCCGAAATTATGGTGCGTCCGGCCATTATCTTGTGGTTTCTCTTCTTCTGTCCAGGGATGGCTTTAATTCGCTTTATACGGATTCGCGAATTTATTGCTGAGTGTACATTGGCCGTTGCTTCCAGCTTTACCATTGATGCTATCGTGACCGTTTCATTTATGTATGCGGGCAGATGGTCACTGACCGGAATATTCGGTACACTGTTGGGTATTAGCCTGGGTGGTGCAATCTTACAACTCGTAACACTGCGCTCGGTGGTTGTAGCAGTGCCTGCTATCTCAGTTTCTGGCGTTAGCGCTCTAGCTGAAACGCCATTGCCCATAGAGGCTCTCCCCCAAACAGAAGGTGATCTTAGCACTACTGGAACCAAGCCACTCGTGGGTGTAGCCGCTGGGCATAGAGGCTCTGAGCAGCTCTTCGAGCTGAGTATTGCCGATCAGGAGACAAGGCCACTGGCCGCTATGGTGGCCGATAGCTGGAAATCTGGCCATCTCTCCGAGGGGAGTATTGCTGACGAGGCGACAAGGCCACTGGTTGCTATCTTAGCAAGGCCACTGGCCGCTATGCTAGCAGGAACAGGCAATCTGTCAGAGGAGAATGACAGCGATGAGGATACTGTGCTCATATCTGCCATTCGCCGCCCTTCAGTGCCAGATACACCAGCTCTCGCGGAGGAGAGTGTAGCCGATCAGGATACGATGCTGCTCTCTGATAATGCTGCTGAGAAGACGGTATCTCTCTCTGATAAGAGGAATGGCGATAAGGGTTCTGCATCTAAATCAGAAAAGCGTGAGACTGATGAGGATACCGCACCGAGGCCTATTGTTGGCCACCCATCACCAGAAAAACATTCCTCCTGATGCAGAGGAGAGCAAAGTCCCGTAGTTGCACAATCATGACTCTTGTGAATATAGATCTCTCGTGGTTGCACAATTGATTGTGCCGGGGACACGAGCAGAGCAAACAGTTGTAAGAGTCATGAGTTGTGCAATGTCTTTACACGTGCTACTTGTAGTTAACAATGCTCACTTGATAGGGAGTGAGTGAGACTGACGTACTATTTACAGTAAGTGTGACATTGGTATTTGTCTTGTTGACCAGCATGATTTTGTCGGGAGATGCTAATGCCTCCACCTTATCAGGGGCGCTCACAGTCACATTGCGCAAGGTAGTGCCCGTAGCAAAGCTGTCGTTGAGCGCTTTGTAGGAATAGTACCAAGGCTGAGGTTTTCCGCCGCCATTGTCGGTGGTCTTTGTCCAGATGCCATAATCAGTTTTATCGTTGCTCGATCCACCCCACATCAGCGCCACTGATCCGCCCGCTTTCACAAACTGCATCATGGCATATGCCTTCACAGCGTTATCGTAGTTACTGTTTGACTGCTTATCAGGTGTGGCATACCATTCCGCCCACCAGATAGGGAGAGACGTTGCACCAGGATAAGTGGCAGGATCAAGAGCCCTGATCCAATGCACAACATCGGCAAACATCTGAGCTGAGGTAAATGGATCACTTTTGGCAACACCATCTCTGTTTTTATTAGAGGCATCCAGCGAGATGAAACCAGCACCGTATTTATACTGAAGCCAGTATTTTATGGCATCAAGGCCACGGCGATCGTACGTTCCGTATGTTTTAGCAAAATCTGAGGCACTGCCCTGATTTGACGAAGACCAGGTATCCAGCACCACATAAGGGCCACCAACCTGTATACTTTCGGGTGCTATACCCAACCCGCTAGCAGTCTGCATCAGCGTATCATAGATCTGGTTGTACATAAAGGTGTAGCCATGTGTTGCGTTAGGTCCACTCGGATTACCAGGGTTAGTCTCATAATCATAATCATTGCTGATAGGATTGTAATAGCCCTTTAACTCATTCCAGACCTGGAAGTATCTGACGTTATATGGAGCTTTCATGTAGCGCTCTGCTACACGTTGTACCAAGTGCACCCACGCAGACATCTTATTATCGAGTACTCTGGAATCGAAATACAGCTTCGACCACTCGTCACCCTTGGTGAGTAGTTTCGTCTTGCCATCCGGCTGGAGTTGCCCTTTCATCCACCAAGGCGCGTCAGCCAGAGTAATCACGGGTGTACCTCCGGTATCCTGAATCAGTTGCAGGCGCGAGTCCAGTCCTGACCAGTCGCTCGGCTCCGCCTGAGCAGGATCAGGCCAGGGATTATTCAGCCCCCAACCCATAATGTTCGTATTCTGATAATGAATGCCATCTTTAATCAGCGACTTCACCCGCGTAACGACTGGATTTTCCTGTTGCGAAGGGTCGTTTAACATCGTATCAGTCAGCGTGATACCGCCTGCAAATTGGCTTGTACTCAGTACGGATGATGTGTCCACCGTAACTTTTAAGCCAGTCTGAGCATTGGAAGCAGAAGGATTAGTAGTGTCAGCACAAGAAGCAAAAAGAGTACAAAGAGATATCAGTAATAAAGATCCATAAAGGATACTTTTGCGCATAGATATCATAATAACTTACCCCTTAGATCACTGATCATCACCGTCACACTCTTCAGCTCAGTTTGCTGACCACCCAGTAGTTCATCTGCAACGGTGAAGTCTAGCTACGATTACGTTGAAATTTCCACAAACATGGATGGCCGGGTTGTATTATCTAATATACGGATATATATCCAGCAAAGTTCAATGGAGCCGTATGGTAATTGACAGTTTGAGCAGCATTTACTGATATCACCTATAGGCCTGATAATTATGTTCTACATCCAGAGAGTCACCAAGGTACGCACGACAGCGGTCATCATAACGACGCTAAAAGGTCTTTAAATAATGAAAAAGCGGGTATCAGTCCCCAAAAAGTCGGATATCAATGTCTACAAAGTAAGCTTGCAAACAAAGAGATTTCTCTGCGAGGTTAGGTATACTATTATAGGGTGAAGCGGCTATGTATTTCAAGTTTTGGTACAATTTTCCTTCTTTTCTATTTGTTTTGTTTTTTTATACAAATAGAAAAGCTATTGTGTGCTTTTTGTGATTGACTATAGTAACGAAACAAAAAAGAGTATATTACGAGGAGGATTGGTTGTTAGAAAATAAGTGGTATGATATAGTAAGGCAGGCAATACATGCACCTAGCGGCGAGGGGATGAAGACGATACTGGATACGTTATGGTCTTCAGGAGTTTATGAGATGCGCTCTTCTCCTCTGCGCATTGCGTGTACAGTTGTATTAGAAGAACAGACTACGGAGCTGCCTGCCAGTGTAGGCTGGTTACTCAAAAGAATACGCGATGCGGGGTTTCCACCAGCTTATCCTAACTATCTTGCGATGGATGCGCTTGGCGTCTGTGATCCTGCGCGTATGAGCAGCCCTCAATTAGCTAAAGCTACCTTCCATCTCATTTATGATCTCTTACTCCAGCTCTTGGAGGTTCCACAGTTAGCAAATCACCCGCAAAGAGCGCGGTTGGAAAAGGCCGTCCATCGTATCCTGGAGAAGTGTCGCGAGTATGCTTTTTCTAAGACACCGGTAGCGGCGCTGCCTCGGTACGCTATAGAAATCTCTCTATCACCTGAATCGAATGTACTGGATGAATTGATCTTTTTGCGCGTCTTGCAATGTACAGACTCGGTATTCTTCACGACTTCAGCGCTTGCGGATACAGCGAATGAAATGATCGAGTATGATAATCTGGTTGAGGCCATTGTAGCGCTTCATTGGTTGGCTTGCTTATCAAGTATGCTACTGCCACTCTTGCGTCCGTTGGTTTCTATGTCTATCGATAATTGGTGGCAGATCCGACCACGTATTGAGAAGCCAAGTGCGATACAGTCCACTTACTTCCATAAACTTTGTGGTCAGCTGAATCAGATACGACGCATCCTCGATCATACCCATACGTCTGAAGAGCAGCAGCGTTATATCCCTATGTGCTCTGAGCTGATGGACCTGGCATATGCTTCTATTCAGTCATGGTACAATGCACACACGAGAATTGCTGCGAAATATGGCAGAGCTACGGCGGTGTATAAGCCAAAGGGCGTTGCATGGCTGGAGAAACAAATTCCGTTGCCAGAGTTTGCCAATTCAGCTAGCGCTGTTAAGGCATTAGCGGCTAAGCAAAAGATGGCTGATTAGGGCGCTTGTTAATGTGTTGTAGGTAAGAAGAAATGTGTAGCCGCGCAATTTATTGCGCCGCGCGCACCAATAAACGCCTGTAGCTGCACAATTCATTGTGCCTGTTTCCGCTGTTTATGCGTCTGGCGCAAGCAATTGCGCGGCTACGGGACGTGTTACTGCTGTTTATGCGTCTGGCGCAAGCAATTGCGCGGCTACGGGACGTGTTACTGCTCTCCTTGGTGCAAAGAAGTGCTAACAGGGAACTGAAGCTCGGTCACGAACTGAGTTTCATCGCCGCCAGGTTCATACACAAGGCTAAGTTCGCGATTGGGGCCACTGATCTGATAACCGTTGGTTTCAATCCATTTGAGAATAACGTCATATGCTTGCTTCATAGTGCTGAAGCTACCGTGGTGAATCACTGAGGCCATTGTCTCTACGGCTGGCAGCTCGACCACTTTCACCTCCTCGTCAGCAGGAAGTGTTCCTTTAGCGGTGGTACTCTCTTAACAATGACATCATATGCGGGCATCATAGCCTCCTGTTCAAGTGCTTGCAGCCATGCTTCTATCCGTGCCAGCCGGGCCTGTCCCTCAGCGAGTTGCTGGTGCAGCTCAACCTGTTTGAACCGCAGCATCCCCACAAGCATTAAGTTAAGCGGGGGTCCAGGGGGCTTCGCCCCTGGCGGGGTTTGGGGTGTCCCCAAATACTTCCTTCTTGCTGCCCTACGAGCTTCCACTTCTACACACCCAAAAAAGAATACTCTAAATACCTAAACGTACAACACTTGACAGTACAACAAGTCATGTTTCACAATGTTAGAACAACATTTCTACGAAGGAGCAAGAGATGAGCATGCAAAGCAATGGGCAGAGCCGAGACGTGCAACGTCCTCACACATTTAATCCGAACGATTATGTAGTACATCTCAAGAATAAAGCAGGCACTAGCGAGTATCTCCCTGTCCAATGGCGGCTTGTCTGGTTCCGCGAACGGTTTCCTAACGGCAGCATTGAGACTGAAATACTTCACCTTGACCTGGATCGCGAGACTGAAGAGGAGATAGAGGTCTGGAATAGCGAAGCTGAACAAAATGAAAAAGTGACAAAACATGGCAAAGGTCTGGTGATTTTTAAAGCTACCGTCAAGGATGGCAAAGGCGGAGTCGCAAGCGGCACGAAGATGGAGAAAGCTGCCTCCTTCAGCGATTGGCTTGAAAAAGCTGAGACCGGCGCAATTGGCCGCGCACTGGCAGGACTTGGCTTCGGCACACAATTTGCCCCCGAATTGAGCGAGGAACACCGTATCGTGGATAGCCCAGTCGCCAGAAAGAATACATCGACAAATGGCAATCTTTCAGCTACGCGCGCGCCGATAGGGAATGCTCAACAGACGATCAATAATAAGCAGTTGCCGCTGCCCGAAGATCTGCAAGGGGCTGCAACTGAACAACAACTTACTGGGATTCGTAAGTTGTGCGAACACCTGGGTAAGGCAGAACCAGAAAATATTACTAAGCTCACTTCGCTTAATGCACGGAAATTGATTCAGCAACTCTCTGCCGAATACCAGCAATCTAAACAAGGTACTAAGGTTTCCTGAGTCTCCCCATTCTTTCAAGTATAGGTTTTTTTGTGCGCCCCCTTCGGGGGCGGGAAGGGAGGGCAAATCAGGGGACTCCCCTGAAACCCCACCAGGGGCGCGGCCCCTGGACCCCGTCAGGGGCTGCGCGCTTGGACCCCACCTCCAATGTGGGCAACCGCTCAAATAAGAGAGAGGTCAAAACACGGTATTGTCCCTTGTGGTTGCCCTGGGCGTCGGGGGAGACTATGCTGCAAACCTGCGATCAAATCTTGCCTACTACGAGTAGCAAGCCCTGTATGAGCACCACAAGTGCAATGATTGCAAAGAGTGGCCAGATAAATTGAGCTAGAGCACAGATGAGCGCTAAACCGAGTATGATCTGTAACGTTCGTAGCATAAAGGGAGTCGCAACGTTTCTCAGCCAGAACAAGGAGACTACAACGGTCAATAGTAGAGCAAGGGGTGTAAAGAGTGCTAACGCAGTTGGCATAGTGGGAGCATTGACAGACAATCCTTGTTGCAAAAACAAGAGTGACAGCACAGGATTATCTCCCGCTAAGAATAGCGTACAGACTAGCATATTTGTTAGTGCTGTAAAAGGCGCAACAATGCCAAAGGGACGTGCATTATCAAATGGCTTGCGTGACCAGCAAAAGTGGCAGAACGTGGCAAATGCTATGATACCTATGATTACTTGAAGCACAAAGATTTCTTGCCACAAGACAATAGTCTGTTTCGCTACTCCATAGTCCGTCAATCTAATGGGGAATACAGCATGAAATGGTTCATGGCGACCAAAAGACCACTGTAAGAGGAGACATATCACCACGCTCAACACAATCATAATATGCCCCATTCCAGCTGCAAGCTTCCCAACACACGTTGCCCAATCGCCTGTAGGGGAGGCGACACCTTTCCTGGCTGCCGCAAGCATAATGGAGACGATAGTACAAAGCAGAGTACAACACAGTGCAAGACAGAGTAACAGGACCAATAAAACATTCAAGGGTTCTTTCTCCAGCGTATTATACTGGTGCCAAGCGGCTAGCTGAAGTCCTATGCATCCTGCGGCAAGAGTAAAGAAGGCGATGTAGTCTAGCAGAGATCGTCCTGTACGCTTAAATAGCGTGATCAGTAAAATAGCCGCCAGTAAGAGAAAACCCCCAAAAACGATCTGGTCGAGAGAGAGTACATCCAGAAATCTTGCGCTTAACGAGTAGCTCTGTCCAGCTGAGGTCGCTGGCAACAGAATGGATGGGGCCAGGACCTGCTGAAGCGTTCCACTTACGATTGCCAGTAGCAGTACTGGCATACGAGCAATACGCGACTCAGCAGGATAACGCAAAGACAAAACACAGAGGAACGGCGGGGCCAGGATTAACAACCAGTTAATCACATTGATGGTAAGTAACTCTCTAGACGTTGGAGAGGCGTATTGAAATAATACTAATAATTCTTGCTTGCCCAGTAGCCATTGTTGCCATACAGACACGAGCGCCATGAATGCAATGAGGATACGATCCCATCTAGAGAAAGGACGCAACAAAGATACCAGAGCAAGACATGCGATTACAGCAAGTAGTAGAACTACAGCGCTATACGCGTCTAAACCCATCATGCGTGCCCAGGGCAGTGGCGGTAACTCGTGTCCGCTGATGTGCAGTTGTATAAGTACACAGACGCTGGCAATAGCGATAACTAGCAAGCGTTCCAGCCATGGTGAGACCCTAGCTGGACGCATCAGTGATAGGGACGAGAGCGTGATAAAGAGTATACTGAAGACGCTACTCAGAGAAAGCGTATTCAGCCAACTCTGTATGTTCTGCTGCGTCGCCAGTGAGAGACAAAGCAGGCTCGCTGCTAATACCAATGGCACTAACTTGTTACGCGTATAGTCATCGATGTGCCGACGCAAGCTGGTCAGGAAGGCTATCATGAGTAATATCAGGGCTAGCAATGAGAGCACAACTTGGGGAGGACTATGCAGCCATGTGAGCATGGCGATACTTCCCAGGACAGTAAGCAAGCTTAGCGCGACCGAGAATGGCGAGAGCTGCAATTGCCTTATTGCGTCGCGTAAAGGCTCAGCAACCCTCTGAGCTGGCAGGGTGGTACCTCTTCCTGCTCCGACTGCCGCAGGAGAGCCTTGACTTGGCTGTGGCTGCCCTTGGACCTGCATATTGTTCGTGAGAGTAGGATTGTAATAACGTCCCTTCGTATGTGAGACGCTATTCATACTGACAGTAGTTGTGCGCGCTTCATCGATAATCTTCTCCAATCTCTGCCGTACTAGCTCGGCACTTGCTGGACGATCCTTTTCGTTTATCGCAACGAGCTGTAAGATGAGCGTATCAAGATTGACTGGGACTTGCTGATGATAGAGACGTACGCTGCGAAAATTGAAGGGATTGGGAGTGTTCTGTAGAGGATGGCGGCCCGTCAGACAATAGTGGAGCGTTGCACCGAGACCGTAGAGATCTGAGCGAGGACTGGTTTGCTCAGTTCCATACTGCTCTGGTGGGCAGAAGCCCTTCGATCCAAAATAGACGGTATCGAAGCGTTTTCCAGGCTGAAAGAAGCGAGCAATGCCAAAATCGATCAGAAAGACACGGCCATCAGTAGTCACCATCACATTATCAGGTTTGAGGTCACGGAAGATAATCGGTTGTGGCTGCTGTTTGTGCAGGTAGGAGAGCACCGAGCAGAGCTGTAGCGCATATTGGAGCATGTCCATGGCTGGTAACTGCCGAGATGCAGAGCCATCTACTAGCTGCGTCAACGTTTTTCCCTCGATGAAGTCCATGACCAAGTAATGGTGTCCACCCTCGCTAAAAGAACCATAGACACAAGGAAGATTTGCATGGGAGAGCTTGCTCAGTATCTCCGCTTCCTGGCGAAAACGCTGTTGCGCCTCTGCGAGTCTATCCGTGGGCATATTTTGTTGGCTCATCTCTTTTACCGCAACCCAACGGCCCATCCTCCGACTATCTTTTGCCCGATAGACGTGTCCCATACCGCCTTTGCCAATTGATCCGTGGATGATATATCGTCCTTGCAGTATCGTGCCACCGGAGAGTAATCCTGTATCCGCCATACGCTACCTCGTACATCTGTTTTTCTAGAGAAATTTTAGAGCGAAACGCTACAGCAGCGCTAGCGCAGAGAAATTCAGAATAAGACACCACAACATCGCTAGCGCTAGGCTACATCTCTATTATATTAACACATATATTGCTATTAACATAGATCATTTTTCTAGTATTGAAATACGAAGCAAGCGGTATCAAACATTACCATCAAGATACGGCGGGGCCTCTTGCCCTAGGTGTGACGGCAACGGCATGGACTGCGCTGTGAGATATGGCTATTAGCAGCAGTCGATCTAGCTAGACAGTTGGTCTGACATCGACTTCTTTGGAGACTTAGCAGAAGAAAACCCATCAGTGGATAGAGCTTGGAGCGGCTTGTGAAGCCAATTGAGAAGGGGGAAGAAGTGGGCGACTAGGGACTCGAACCCCAGACCTACTGCGTGTAAAGCAGCCGCTCTAACCAACTGAGCTAGTCGCCCGTATAATCCGTTTGCTTAAAAACGGGCATCCTTACTTGCTTGATGGATGCCCGTCGGGGTGCCCTCGAGTGGAGTCGAACCACCACGCCTCTCGGCACAGGCCCTCAACCTGCTGCGTATACCATTCCGCCACGAGGGCAACTGTTTTAACAGACTACGGGAGACATATTACACCTAAGTCCTTCTTTTGTCAACACTTTTAGCTAGGAAAATTTTGGGAGATTTATCCCTCATTTCTATCACCATTTTCCGCCCTGTAGCGCTGTAACAATCCACCACCTGAACGTGAACTACCAGCCCCACTGGCTACACCTACAGCCTCCAACGTACGGCTCGGTAGCAACCTACCAGGTAGCGCGGGTAACGCATCAGTATCCACACGGGGGCGATACACTGGCTGGGAACGGAACGGCATGGCCCCAACTGGTAGCAATTGCTCTGTTCGCGTTGGTTGCTCTGGTAGACCAGTAGACGGCTCGCTAGATGATGCAGTTGTAGCAGAATGTACAAGACGATAGCGTCGCAACAAACCCCCTCCCACAGATGCAGCTGGCGCAACAGAAGGGACTGCGGGCAATGGCGTAACAGGCTGGACGAGAGGAGAAGTTGTTTGCATCGTTTGTCGTTCTAGTGCTTCAGTAGATGCAGGGAAAAGCCCGGCAGGAAAAGCTTCAAGCTGCGCCGAAGCGTGCTCCAGCACTGGCGAAAACTCGTTGGCATATAATGCAGGTAACGGCGCAGTTGGCTCGCTAATGGTTGATGTTGCAGAGGCCACAGCTTCCCGCACTTGCACCACAGCAGGTATCGTCGGTAGAAGCGGCACACCCCGTCTGAGCCGCCACGCTATAAAGATAAGAGCAATTACTGCAAATAGACCACTTAATGCCAGAAAGAATTGTGGTAAGGGTGAGAAGGCTGGTGACTGTGCCGCAGGCTGAAGCTGTTGCGGTTGTAAACTCTGTGTAGATGTGAGCGGCACCTGCTGTGGCGCAACAGGTGCAGGTTGCTGACCTGCCTGCTGCAAGACCACAGACGAGGGTTGATCATTCATACGTTGATGGTGCAGGATCTGCATAGGTGGTGCGGTGTTGCGATAGTGCAACATAAGAGTTGTCACCTTTGCAGCCCATGTGCCAGAGCCAGACGTACCAACATAGGGACCGGAAATACTATAGACGGAGGTAAGGCCACGACTCACATAGCGGCTTTGCAATACATGAAACCAATCAACAATGGCAGCAGAGTAAGAAGGATACAGCGTATAGCCATCGTAGCCGGAGGAATAACCAGTACTACCACGTACAGCGCCAGGATTGCGATCTCCTCGCCCTACGCCAGCCATACCATCGTTCGTTTCCACCCACCAGACAGCCACAGCGAAGGCATCGTCAATGTTCGTCTGGCGCGCAGTCTGCTCGACCACTTTTCCCGTACCAACCATAGGACTACCAATACCGGCAAAGATTTTATCGACAAAATCCCCCGACAAGGTAGGAGACCCAACGACATTGCCGCCAGCGGCCCCGCTATTGACACTATAATTCATTTGCCATAGCAACGTCGTCAGGCCGCCACATGCAATAATGAGTATACTTAATAACAAGAAGATTGGAGAACGCCAGGAAATATGCCTGACCTGCTTTATCAACATTACTACCTACTTTGCTACCCTATTCAACACTCTGGTTGATTGCTGGGATGAAATTAATACAATGGTCCCCAACCATTCCGTAAATGCTTTCGTTTTAGAGAATGAACCCATATGAACGTCCAAATAAGTAGAGGGTTCAGTAAAATGAGAAGATTGGGTTTTATTAAATTGTACCACGCCATGTGAGATTGGCACTCCAACAACGTTTTTAATAGGTAGTATGTCCCACAAGGGTATGCTATACTGAGGTCGCAATCATTACATCATGGATCGAGAGCACTAGAGACAAAGATGGGGGGTTCACCATCAACCAACGTAACGGTCAGCGAAACACATCAACAGGGCACTTAGAGCACAATACCCTGTTACACAAACGTTATCTGATCCAGCGTACCATCGGGCAAGGTGGCATGGGGGCGGTGTATCTGGCGAAGGATATACGACGCCATGCTGTTTGTGCCATCAAAGAGATGGGCCTGTCCCAAGTGCCAGCAGCCGAACGCGAGCAGGCAATTGATAACTTTAAAACCGAGGCCAAGATCCTGTGGGGGCTGAGCCATCGCAATCTACCCACACTCATGGGTTTCTTTAGCGAAAACCAGCGCTACTTCCTGGTGATGGAATACATCGATGGCAGGACGCTGGAAGATCTGCTAGAACTTAATAGAGGTCCTTTTCCTGAGCGGCGCGTCCTGGGCTGGGCGAGGCAACTGTGCGATGTACTGGAATACCTGCACAGTCAGAATCCTGCTATCATCTTCCGCGACATGAAACCAGGCAATATTATGCTTTCCCGTGATGGTCAG
>VBJK01000049.1 GCA_005879655.1 Chloroflexota bacterium
CACTCTATCATAGAGAAATTCCCCCAACACTCAATTTACAGTCGGTCCATCCAGCTATTTCCCTTGCCGATCTGCATTTAGCTGTTCCTCGGACATGTCTACCCTGGCCTGAGAGTGCAGAGAGAGCTGTTGCAGGATTAACGGCCCTGGCATTCACTGGTGCCAATGCTCATGCTGTCCTTACGGCTCATTCTGATACCATATCTCGTAAGTGTGAACAAGTGCCGCAAGGTGTCTGTCGGCTGCTCCCTTTATCTGCAAGGAGCGAATCTGCTCTCTCCGCCCTGGCCTTTGCATACCACGATTTCCTGGCTTCTCATGCCCTGGCGGCTTCGTGGCGAGACATATGTTATACGGCTAGCGTGCGCAGAACGCATCATCGCTACCGTCTGGCTGTAGCAGGTTGCACACCTCAAGAGGCTGCTGAAGAACTGAGCCTGTCTTTGCAGGGCAACCATCATGGTCATGACAATCACCAAGCCCAGGGCAAGCACAAGGGATTGTCCCTACAATGGAACGACGACACTCCTCTGGCCGATCCGTCATCCCGTGTCGCGGTAATCCCTTGTGCTTGTCCTGAACTACCCTCGCATCTAGCAACCCTCAAGGCCCATTATATCAAAGGTGCTGAGATTGACTGGTCTGAACTGTTTGAAGGGGAGGAATGTCATTGTGTCAGCTTACCTGGCTATGCCTGGCAACATGAACGGTACTGGCCCGCCTGGCTAGATAGCGAGCAGATTAGTACCCCGCCTGAAGTAAGCGCTGTCGATCCACACAAAACGAGGAGGTCAGACGAGATTGAGCTGGCTGGACGCTCTGTAGAACAGGTCTTGACAGAGCTGTGGGCAGATGTTCTAGCATTGTCACAAGTCAGTGCATCCGGCAATTTCTTCACCCTGGGTGGTCATTCTCTGCTCGCAGTACAACTGCTTGTACGCATCCAAAAGATCTTCCATATAGACATAGCCCTCAAAGATCTGTTAGCGGCACCAACACCAGAGACGTGTGCCGAGATCGTCAAACAAAAAACCGTTTCACCGGCTAATCCAGAGCACATGCTCTCCTCCCTGCTACAGATTGAGCCTGATCCATTGCATGGTTGTGAGCTTTTCCCTCTCACCGATACCCAGCAAGCCTACTGGGTGGGGCGCTCTGTCGATTTTGACATGGGCAATGTCGGGAATCATGGCTATTTTGAGGTCGCAGCAACCGATCTGGACCTGGATCGTCTCAATGGAGCCTTACAGCGTTTAATTGAGCGCCATGAGATGTTGCGTGCAGTCCTTTTGCCTGACGGCGAGCAACAGATCTTAGCACGGGTTCCTCCCTTTGCGGTTAAGATCATGGATCTACGGGGCCAGGATAAAGCTGAGCAAGTCCGTCAGTTGCAGCAGCTTCGTCAGAGGTTGGATCATCAGATCTTGCCAGTTGAGCGGTGGCCTGCCTTCGAGTTGTGGGTCTCACTTCTGGACGAGCGACATGTGCGCCTCCACTTGAGTATAGAATTTATCTTTGTTGATGCATGGAGTCTGCGGATACTTGTTCACGAATGCCTGCGTTTTTACTACGAACCTGATTTTGCTCTTCCCGCACTTACTCTATCTTTTCGCGATTATGTGCTGGCCGAAGCCTCTCTGCGCAGTAGTGCTCTCTACGAACGCTCACGGGTCTATTGGCTCTCTCGTCTCTCTTCTCTTCCTCCTGCTCCCCAACTCCCTTTGGTTGCTGAAAGTGGGACAAGAGCACATCCCCGTTTTGTGCATAGAGAAGGCAGACTAGAGCGCGTGCACTGGCAACAGCTTAAGGCCCATGCTGCTAAGGTTGAGGTGACACCTTCTGCCGTCTTACTGACCGCATTTGCGCACGTCCTGGCTACATGGAGCAAGACGGCTCGCTTTAGCCTCAATGTGAGCACCTTTAATCGCTTGCCGTTGCACCCACAGGTCAATGAGATTGTGGGTGATTTTACTTCCCTGCTCGTGCTCGCTATTGACCAGGAGACACCAGACGCTTTTGCAAACTGTGCTAAACGTCTGCAAGAACAGTTGTGGCATGATCTGGAGCATTCTCTCTATAGTGGCATCACCGTATTGAGAGAATTGGTCAAGCTGCAAGGGGAGGGCATCCAGGCGGTCATGCCAATTGTCTTCACCAGTCTACTCATTGGTGATGTAGCCAGTCCAGTGCCTCCTTTATGGAGAAAAATGCTGTATTGTGTGACGCAAACGCCGCAGGTGTGGTTGGATCATCAAGTGCTTGAGGTAGAGGGAGAGCTTGTTTTCCACTGGCAATCGGTTGATGCTATCTTCCCTCCTGGTCTCGTCGATGCTATGTTTGACGCGTATTGTCAGTTGCTCTACCGCCTTGCTAGTGTGAGGGCCAACTGGTGGTTAACGCAACCCAGGCACCTACTTCGGAAAAGTTGCTGCATACCCTCTTTTGTGAACAAGTGGTGCAGCGTCCTGATCAGATCGCTGTGATCTCTCCCAGGTGTGCATTAACCTACAAGCAGGTGCACAGCGGAGCGCTACAGCTAGCCCATCAACTGCGAGTGCCAGGGGGCTGTTCTAATCAGTTGATCGGGGTGGTGATGGAGAAGGGTTGGGAGCAAATTGTTGCCGTTCTTGGCATCCTACACTCAGGGGCTGCCTATCTGCCTCTGGATGCTAGCTTGCCGGGGGACCGCTTACGCTATCTGCTTGCAAATGGGCAGGTGCAAGTGGTTGTCACGCAGTCGTGGGTCGATGAGCGCATTGTCTGGCCCAAGGATGTGCAGCGCATTTGTATTGATGATCTTGCTCTCGACGATGTGCTAACCCCTTGTGGTTGCCCTGTCGAGACGGGTGATGGAGTCGTCCAGCGGCCAGATGACCTGGCTTATGTGATCTATACGTCAGGCTCAACAGGTCTGCCCAAGGGGGTGATGATCAGCCACCGGGCCGCCGTCAATACCATCTTAGATATCAATCGGCGCTTTGCTGTGGGCAGTACAGATCGTGTGCTCGCTCTCTCTGCGCTGCACTTTGATTTATCGGTCTACGACATCTTCGGTCTGTTGGCTGCTGGTGGAACGATTGTCTTGCCGCCTGCTGGCAGTCAGCGTGATCCTGCGCTCTGGCTGGAGCTATTGGCGCGAGAACGCGTCACGCTCTGGAATAGCGTGCCCGCTCTGCTAGAGATGTTGCTCGCATTGACCAGTGCTTCCCCTTTGACCTTGCAACAAAGTAGTCTCAGACTCGCACTCATCAGCGGTGACTGGATACCGTTATCCTTGCCCGCACGCGTCAAAGAGTCTGTGCCAACCCTACAACTGATCAGTCTGGGAGGAGCAACGGAGGCGTCGATCTGGTCCATAATGTACCCGATAGAGCATGTGGAACCATCCTGCGAGAGCATCGCCTATGGCAAGCCGCTATGCAATCAGCATTTCCATGTCCTCAATGAGAGGCTAGAACCATGTCCGGTCTGGGTGGCTGGACAGCTCTACATTGGTGGCATTGGCTTAGCCAGGGGCTATTGGCGCGATGAAGCAAAGACACAAGCCAGCTTCCTGATCCATCCTCACACCGGCCAACGACTCTACCGCACCGGAGACATGGGACGCTATTGGCCTGATGGCAACATCGAATTTCTGGGACGCGAGGACTTTCAAGTCAAAATAGCAGGACACCGTATCGAACTAGGAGAGATCGAAGCGGCGCTACTTGAGCATCCTGCGGTCAGCAACGCGGTCGTCACAGCCACAGGCAAGCCGTTTGAGCATAAGCATCTTATAGCCTACGTCGTTGCCACGCGCAATGGCACGCACCCGATAG